>CAZBDA010000018.1:25946-63128 GCA_964490445.1 uncultured Rickettsiales bacterium
CACTCGTGTGCTCGGTCCCGTCCGGCAAAGCCGGACATCACTCCTCGAAAGCTCGCAGCACCTGTGGCGCCGTCTCCCGGGTGAGGTTCTTCTTCTTCAGCTTTTCGACCAGGGTCGTTCGGTTCATCTTCAGCAATTGGGCGGCTTGATTCTTGTTCCAGTCGGTGCGCTCGAGGGCCTGCAGGATCAGGCGGGTCTCGTAGCGGTCCACGGCGTTCGACAGCACCAAGCCGTCATCGGGTAGGAGAGCCTCTACCGACTGAGTTTCGACGGGCTGCATGTACGAGGTCTCGGCGCCCGAGATGCGGCCGGGCAGATCATCAGGACTGAGAATCTCATCGTCAGCCAGGATGATCATGCGTTCCAGCACAGCAGCCAACTCGCGAACATTACCCGGCCAGGCGTAGGCGCAAAGCGCGTCCATTGTTTCCTGGGTAATGCCCGTCACGGGTTCGAAGGCCCGCTTGTTAATGCTGTCGACCATGTATCGGATCAGCAAAGGTATGTCGCCATGGCGCTCGCGCAGCGCCGGCATCTCCACCGGCACGATCGCCAGTCGGTAGTAGAGGTCTTCACGAAACTTGCCGTCGGCCATCTCGTCGGTGAGATTGCGGTTGGTGGCCGCGACGATTCGCACATCAACCTTTACCTGTACCGAACTACCGACAGGCTGGATCTCGCCAGTCTGCAAGGCTCGCAGGAGCTTCACTTGAAGGCCAAGCATCATCTCGCCGATCTCATCCAGGAACAACGTCCCTTCATGGGCCAGGGAGAAGCGCCCCTTGTGATCGTTGACGGCGCCAGTGAACGCCCCCTTCTTGTGACCGAAGAACTCCGACTCGAGCAGGTTCTCGGGGATCGCACCACAGTTCACCGGCACGAGACGCGCGCCGTTTCGGGTGCTCAGGTCGTGGATCACCTGCGCAGCGAGCTCCTTGCCAGTACCCGACTCACCGGTGATCAAGCAGGTGGTTTCGGTACGAGCGATCTTCTCGAGGGTTCGATACAGATCTCGCATCGCCTCGCTCTCGCCCACGAACACCCCGAAGTGGAGTTCGGGGAGGCCCCTTCGCGCCTGGAAACGCATGGCCAACCTGGGTCCGGAGGACTTGGGCTGTGCGGCAGTCTTGGTCTCGACAGTGGTCAGCGGACTCTCCTAGACGCCGGCACCCTCATGCTCGCGCCACGCGTAGCTAAGACGATGAGCCTCGGGGGCACGACAGAAAACATCATTACATGTGGTGAGCAGAATCCATTCCAACAGCTGCATTCTAGGAAAAAAAGTCTCTGAGTGGCCCGAATCCCTGCAGGCGCTCAACTCTATTTCCGGTACTTTTTGGGCAAAGGCGGCTTGTAGATCGTGTCCTGCGGGGGCCGAGGCCAGGGGGAGACCTGCCTTCCTCCGGCACGCTGATAAGCATCCCAGTACCTGCTGCGATACCACGCATATAGCTGGACACCTGGTCGCAAGGAGTACCTCTCACCATGCCACTGCTCGGTCGTGTCCTGACTCAGCAGGCGCCCCACCTGCCGGGCATGCTGGCCTGTCGACAGGACCACCTCAGCCCCCTTCAGGCGGCTCAACTTCGGCAGGCGACCGTTCAGGTAGTCACGGCGCTCGTAGTTCCAACCGCGGGTAATGGTGTACCAGCGAGTCGGGTTCTTGGGATCGATGTTGACCATGCGCGGTCGCCGGCCCTCCAAAGCGAAGGACTGGTCGCCAATTCCGAAGAGGTCCTGGAGGAACTCGTAGTAGCCCCGCTGGGTCTGCACGAACACGTAGCCATAGTCGTCGTCGTCATATCCTTGACGATTGACCTCAGCGCTCTGCTGATACATTGGCACCGCAGCCACAAAGACCAGGGCCAGGGCAAGCAACGCGACGATGCGAGCGGTAGGACTCTGACCGAAGTCCTGTGCACTGAACCACAATTGGCGCGCCGACCAGGCCACCAGGGCCAACATCGGCAATTCGACGTTGAGCACACACCAGGGCGTCTTGTAAGGGAGCGCCGAGTAGGTGAGTAGCGAAGCCAGGAACCAGCCGAACAACAACAGACCAAAGCGGTGGCGCGTCCCCAGAGCCCAGAGCCCAGAAGCGGCGCACAAAGCGAAAACAAACACCCCATCCGTCGCAAGCAGCAGTTCGATGAAGTAGTCCCAGTCCTTGTCCTGGTTCCTGCCGCTGACTCCGTAGCCCACCCAGTGCCCGAAGGCCTCGAAGAACCCCGCAACACCGGGCCACCACGTAAACAGGGAACTGAAAAACGTCACCAGAACTGCCACGAATACGAGCACGCCGGTCAGCAGCAACCGCCAACTTCCCAGGTACAAGCGCAACGCACCCTTGCGATCCATCCCTGCGTACAGGTCGGGATCATCGAGACGAAAATCCCCAGGCCGACGACGCCCGACACTCCAGGCCAACAGGAAGCCAAAGCCCAGGGCCGCTGCAGTGAGCAGGGCCGTTTCCTTGTTCACGAAAGCGAGGCTGGCGCCACCGGAAGCGAGCAGGGCCCAGCCCATCGAGGGCCTGGCTGCGCAACGGACCGCCCCAGCAAGCCAGAGCATCGTCCCCAAAACCAGGTAGGTCTCGTGAATGTTGGTGCGCGAGAAGTAGACCATTGCCGGCGAACAGGCGATCAGCAGCGCGAGGCAGAGCGCTCCCAGCGCTCCGAGGTGACGACGCAGCGGCAGCACGGTCAGCGGCAGCAGCATTCCCGCAATGGCAGTGCCGAGGCGCAGCGCGACCTCGCCGGGGCCCAACAAGTGGAAGCACAGCAGGTTGACGTAGAACAGAAAGGGGCCGTGGTAATCCGTCGGTCGATACTGGTACAGGTTCCACCAGTACAGCCTCAGAGTGAACCAGCCATTGACGCCCTCGTCGCTGTGCAGAGGCTTATCGGCAAGGTCGGGCAGACGTAGTGCTGCAGCGAGCCCGACGATGAGCGCCAGGCCCAGCCAGAAGGCCCAACGGCGGGACCGGTTCTGCTCGCGAACGCAGCTGTCCCCGAGCGGGTTGCCGCTGCTTCCATCCTGGCGGGAGGGCTTCAAGGGTGGGACGTGACGTAGGGCTTAAACGAGCTGGACTTCTTGATGCGCTTAGCCTCTGCCTCTGCCGCTTCCCGGCTGGAGTGGAGTCCTACACGCACCCTGTACCAGGTCTTATCGCCGATTTCGGCACGTTGGTGGAACGCATCGTAGCCCTGCCCCTTGAGCGACTTGATCAGTTCACTCGCCTCCTTGGCACTCTCGTAGGCTGCCAACTGAACCGTGTAGCCGCGACGCCCGGAAGCACTGGGAAGTTCCACCTCGGCGGTCACAGTACTCGGCTCAGATACCTCCTCAGGCTGCTCCTCGGCAGGCGGCTCGTCGGTGGTCGGCCTGACGGTATCATCACGCGTGGTCAAGGCATCGCTGGACGGAGGCTCTCCTCTGCTGCTCGCCTCAGCTTCGGCAGAGTCGGTAGCGGTGGCCTCGCGCCTCTCCTCGCTCGGTAGCTCCTCGGCCACAGCGTCGATCTTGTCCAGAGATTCAGAGAGCGACGGTGCCACCATCCGCTCAGGCACCAATGCCGGCTCAGGAGTCGACTCCTGCTCACGCTCGGCCAGCAACGCCGCGAGCACCTCACTGGCCTCACGCTCACCATGGACACCGCCCGGGCTGAGCAGATCGTTGTCGACGGGGCGCTGCCACAGGCCCACCTCGAAGCCCGCAACGAAGGCAGCTACTACGACCAGGGCAGCCAGGCCAAACAGCGACACGAGCTGCGGACCGGTTACCCGGTAATTGCGCACCTCTTTTAGACGTTCCAAATCGCGCACGACGGGCTCAGCCTACCAACATGCGTCGCCCTTGGGGGCGCCTGACCTTGACCAGTGGTCAGGTCCGCCGACTAGAGGGTCGGGCGGACTTCTTCGGTGATGAAGGTCTCAATCACGTCCTCGATCTTGATGTCATCGTATCCATCCAGTCCGATGCCGCACTCGTAGCCCTGCTGGACCTCACGAACATCGTCCTTGAAGCGGCGTAGCGAACCGACCTTGCCTTCCCAGACAACGACCGAGTTGCGCAACAAACGAGCTTGCTGGTTGCGATGAACCTTGCCGTCCTGGATGAAGGAACCGGCAATTGCTCCGACCTTCGAGACCTTGAACACCTCGCGGACCTCTGCATGCCCCATCACCTTCTCGACGAACTCCGGTTCCAGCATGCCGACCAGCGCTTGCTTGATCTCATCGACAGCCTTGTAGATGACCCGATACGAGCGAATGTCGACGCCCTCTTCCTCGGCCAACCGCCGAGCCTTGGCGTCGGGACGCACACAGAAGCCGACGATTACGGCATCAGAAGCGCTCGCCAGGGTGACATCACCTTCGGTGACACCGCCAACCCCGGCGTGCAGGATGCGGAGCTTGATGTCGCGCACCTCGAGCTCACCGAAGACCTGCTTGACGGCCTCGACAGACCCCTGGACGTCCGCCTTGACGATGAGATTGAGTTCGCGCGTATCGCCCTCTTTGAGTCGATCATAGACGTCGTCGAGACTGACCCTTGGACGCACATTGGCAGCGCTCTTTGCCCGCAGGCTATCGCGGCGATGCTCAGTGACGAGCTTGGCATCCTTCTCAGAGTTGACCACGACGAACTCGTCGCCGGCGTCCGGCAGGCCCGACAGACCCAGGATGCAGACCGGCTGCGAGGGTCCGGCCTCCTTGACCTTGGCACTGGTGCCGTCGGTGCTGGTGAGCGCGCGGACCTTGCCGAACTCGGTACCCGCGACCACCACGTCGCCGCGACACAGCGTGCCCTTCTGGACGATGGCAACCGCGACGGGACCGCGCCCCTTCTCCAGTTGTGCCTCCACGACACGACCCTGGGCAGGGCCCTCAGAGGCCGCCTGCAGTTCCATGATTTCGGCCTGCAGAGAGATGGACTCGAGCAGATCGTCGATGCCAAGACCTTCCTTGGCGGACACTTCGATCATCAGCGTATCGCCACCCCAGCCCTCAGAGATCAACTCGTGCTCGGACAACTGCTGTCGCGTGCGGTCGGGGTTCGCCTCAGGCATGTCGATCTTGTTCAGAGCGACGATGATGGGAACCTCGGCAGCGCGAGCATGGGAGATCACTTCGAGAGTCTGGGGCATCACACCTTCGGTCACCGCAACCACCAACACGACAATGTCGGTGATCTGAGCACCGCGGGCCCGCATTGCCGTGAAGGCAGCGTGTCCGGGGGTATCCACGAAAGTGATCCGCTGATCTCCAACTTCGACATCGAAAGCGGAGATGTGCTGGGTAATGCCACCGGCCTCAGCGTCAGCGACCTTCGTGCTACGAATGGCGTCGAGCATGGTGGTCTTACCGTGATCGACATGTCCCATGATCGTGACGACCGGCGGGCGGCTCTGCATCTCGGTGCCTTCGACCTCCTCCGTCGGGGCGCCGAACAGCACCTCATCTTCCTTGAAGGAAACGTCTTCAGCTTCGTACTCGAATTCCTGGGCGATCAGCTGGGCAGTTTCGAAGTCGACGTGCTCGTTGAGTGTCGCCATCGTTCCCATGCCAATGAGCGCCTTCATGACGACACCGCCCTTTACCCCGACTGAGTCCGCCAGATCGGCGACCGAGATCGTGCCGTGCACCTTGACGACTCGCTTGTGGGCGGCCGGCGTTGTGATGTTGGTCGATAGCCCTGCGCGGCTGGCTCCACGGCCCTTGCCGCGTCCCCTGCGGCGCTCGACGCCGTACAGGACATCGTGACGCTGCACGACCTTCTTTCCCTTGCCCCGGCCAGTCTTCTTGCGGGCACCAGGCAACTCGCGCTGGTTGATGAAACGTACCGGCCCCCGCTTGGACTTATCCTGGTCGAACAGGGAGACGCCCGTTCTCTTCGGGGTGGCAGGAGCCGCTGTGCTGGGAGCGCCTGTCGCTGCAGCAGCCTTGCGGGTCGATGCTGCCGCCGTGCTCGCAGTCATCGAGTCTTCGATGATCCTGCGGCCCTTCTTCGGCTTGTGCTGAACAATGCCCTGCTCTTTGAGCAGAGATTCCAGGCTGTGGTCTGCGCCACCCGCTTCAGCAACCGGAGCGGCCGGTTTGGCGGCGGCGGCCTCTACGGCTGGGGCCTCCTCGGCCCCGGCCTCAGCGCCAGCCTCGGCCCCGGCCTCAGCGCCAGCCTCAGCGCCAGCCTCGGCGCTCGGCTCAACCTCAGCGGCAACTTTGGGCTCCTCGACTTTCTTCTTGCCGCGACCCTTACGTGATTTCTTGTCGGCTTCCACCTCGTCATCCGAGAGGACTTTGTGCACGCGCTTGCTGTCCTCCGCACCATCAGCAAGCAACGCGTCGACTGAAACGCTGTCGGCTACCGACTCGGGACTTTCTTCAGCGGTCGCGGCGGGGGCAACCTCTGCGGGACTCTCTTCCTCGGCAGCCGCGGCAACGGGCTCCGGCTCAACCGGCTCTGCCACGACATCGGGCTTAGTCGGTGCCTCCTCCACTGCCGACTCGACAACCGGCGCCTCGGGCTCAGCATCACGGCCGCGGGGGACTCGGCGGCGAACCACCTGCCGAGAGGGACTGTCTGTGGCGGAAGGGACTGTCGCCTCGGCGGCCGGCTCAGAGGCGCGGCGGCGCACAGAGGAACGCTTCTTCGGTGCCTCAGTGACAACGTCAACTGGAGGCGCGTCGTCGCCACCCGTACCGGGCGCAGACGAGCGCTTACCGCGTCGAAGCGCGTCTGCTCTGTCGAAGATGCTGCCGTTGGCCATGGTTTCTCACCTACCGGTGGTGCGCCATTCGAACCGACACCCCAATGGGTCGACCCACAAAGGCGCGCATTCTATATAAGCGCCAGCCCTCTTTTCAACTCCTGCTTGAGGCTACGCGCGAGGGGGCCTTTTCGGACTGCAAGCACACTGCGTGGCCCGCCCTTGCCCAGGGCCCCTCCGAGTTGTTCCGAACTCAGCAAACTGCGAAAAAGGGGCAACGAAGAACGTGATGCCCGCTCCTGCCACTTCGAGGCCACTGCTGGACCCGAATCCACTGACTGCACCAGGTACGAAGCCCAGTTCTTGTGCACCAGGCGCTCGACGACGTTGCCGCCGGACTTGAGCTCCCCTGCCCGACTGGCCAGGCCTACGAACTCCCGCTGTCTACCAATAGTCCGCTCCCGGACCTGGGCCAGAGGCCAATCCGCAAAGGCAGGTACCACCCGTTGCTTGAAGGCCCGTGACAACTTGGATGGATGCTGCAGACCCTCGAGGCAATCCTTACGGAAGCAGCACCACAGGCCGCGACCAGGCAGGCGCCCGCGCCAGTCAATGGCGGGGACCCCGGCAGGATCGAGGACGACGCGCACACTCGCGCCTCGTTCAACCTGGCTGCGACATGCGACGCAGGTTCGGACAGCTTCGGACGCCATCAAGTCTCCAGGGTCTCCGCGCCGGACTCGTCGGATTCTTCGGCGGAAACCGAATCGCCCGTCGGCTCGGGGCTCTTTGTGTCGCTCATATCCGCAGCCTCGGTCGCCTCTTCTACAGCTTCCGAGGCGACTTCGGCAGCAGCCTCGACCGGTTCGCTCTCGGCTGCAGCTTCGCTCGCTTCAGCGGCGACTTCGACGGCTTCTTCACTCTCCGCTGCAGCTTCGCTCCCTTCCGAGGCGACTTCGACGGCTTCTTCGCCCCCGGCTCCAGCTTCGGCAGCGGCTACTTCGACGGCTTCTTCGCCCTCCGCTGCAGCTTCGGCTTCAGAAGCTGCAGCTTCGGTTGCGGCAGCTGCAGCTTCGGCGGCTTCGGCAGCTTCGGCGGCTTCGGCAGCTGCAGCTTCGGCGGCTTCGGCAGCTGCAGCTTCGGCGGCTTCGGCAGCTTCGAGGGCGGCAGCTTCGGCAGCTTCGGCGGCGGCAGCTTCGGCAGCGGCCTGTGCCTCTTCTTCAAGACTGGGAAGACCCGCAGCAGCACGCCGCTCATTCTCGGCAACCCGGGCTGCTTCGGCCTCCTCCTCTTCGAGGGTCGGCAGGCCTGCTGCGATACGCCGTAGATTCTCATCACGGCGCTCGAACTTGACCCGAAGCTCCTCGGTAAGAATCTCGTCAGCCTCGTCGATAATCTGCTGCGTCTTGTCCTCATCCATTGCCAGCGTCTCCGCCAGGTCATCGGGGTCGGAGTCGGCAATGTCCTCGAGAGTGCGGAATCCGTAACGGATAAGAATCTCGCGATTGTCCTCGGACAACGCTGTGATTTGACCGAGATCCGCGCGAGCCTTGTCGTTCATCTCGGCGATCTGAGTCTCGGAGTGGAGATCGATGCGCCAGCCCGTGAGCTGAGCCGCGAGCCGCACATTCTGACCACGCCGACCAATGCCGAGACTGAGCATGTCATCGGGCACGATGAGCTCCATGGTGCGACTGTCCTCGTCGAGGATGACCTTGGTCACCACGGCGGGACTGATTGCCGAACACACGAAGCGTGCCGGGTCGGTGCTGTACGGGATGATGTCGATCTTCTCGCCCTTGAGCTCGGCGACCACAGCCTGGACCCTGGAACCCTTCATACCCACGCAAGCGCCCACCGGATCGACGTCCTGATCTCGGCTGGAGACAGCGATCTTGGCTCGCTGGCCCGGCTCGCGAACAGCCGCCTCAATGGTGACGATGCCCTCGTAAATCTCGGGGACTTCGAGTTCGAATAGCTTGACGAGCATTCCAGGGTGGGTACGAGAAAGGACAACCTGAGGACCGCGCGCGTTGCGCGCCACTTCGAGGATGTAGGCCTGGATGCGATCACCCTGGCGATAGCCCTCGCTGTGCACCTGCTCCCGAGACGGGATCACGCCCTCGCTCTTGCCGAGGTCGACAATCAGCGCGCCCTTTTCGAAGCGGCGGACGATCCCGGTAATGAGTTCCCCAACGCGACCCTGGTAGGCAATGTAGACCTTCTCACGCTCGGAATCGCGGACCCTCTGAATGATGACCTGCTTGGCGGTCTGAGCAGCAATGCGTCCGAGGCCCTCGACCTCCATCTTCAAGCCGAGTTCGTCACCGACCATGCAACCGGGGTCGAGAGTACGGGCATCCTCGAGGGTGATCTGAGAGTCCCCGTCCTCGACATCGTCGACCACGGTCTTGAACTCGAACAAGTCGATTTCGTTGGTGCTCGGATTGTATTGAGCCTCGATGTCTTTGGTCAGCCCGTAGATACGCCGCGCGGCTGCAACCATCGCCTGCTCTATGGTCTCCTGCAGGGAGTCCGTGGAAATTCCCTTTTCCTTACTGACCTGCTCAATGACTCGACTAAGACCGTCCATCTTCGCCTCCTGTGTCAGCGCCTGTTGGCGCTTCGCTTCTTGCGGGCGCTTCCGCCCTTCTTTTGACCCTTGCTCTCGGGGATGTACACCAGGTTCGCCCGCTCGACCGCAGGCACCGGGATTCGGTGCTCGGTACCCTCGTCGACGCGAAGAGTGACCACGTCACCCTCAACTCCGATGACAGTCCCCTTCCAGTTTCTTCGCTGCTCGATAGGCTCCCAGGTACGCAGAGCGACCCGCTTGCCCAGTTGCTCCAGGTAATGCTCGGGACGCTTCAGTGGTCTCTCCACTCCCGGAGAAGACACCTCCAGCACGTAGGACTGGGGAACGAGGTCCTCGGCATCCAACACGTCGGTGACCGCGTCGTTCACCTTGATGCAGTCGGAGATTCCCACGGCAACACCATCGAGACGCTCGATGTAGAGCCGCAAGATGGGACCCCGGCCACCACTCACCAGTTCGCCGAACAGCAGTTGATACCCGATATCACTCAGAACCGGATCCAACAGCAACTCGGCGCGATCAGCGATGCCTGTTGCGTGCAAGGTTTCCATTTCCGGCTCCGTTCCGACCAAAAAAAAAGAGAGGCCGAGGCGGCCTCTCCGACTGAGGTCAGAGATATTGTTGCGAGCTAGATAACACCGGGCTAGCGGGGATGCAAGCGGGGAATTCGCCCACCCGGAAGGCGGCCACCGCTAGGCTTGCCGCAGCTCAGCGCTACCCCCCCCCGCCGAGTAGAGCGTCAACATTACAACTGCACTGCCCTGCTCACCCTCGCCGAAGTCCCACCGCAGCTGCCAACGGCGCTCCGGAAGGGTTCCGAGGTCAAAGGAACGAGGCATCTTCAAGAGCAACGGAACGGACTCATCGAGGAGTTGGGCCGTGGCCTGTGCTCCCGGCAACAAGTTCGGCCAGCGCGGCTGTGCAGGAATGGCATCGTCCTCGCGCCAGGGGGGGTCGATGAAGACCGTCGCCTGCGGGTGATCACGGAGCAACCCTTCGAGAACCCGCTCCAGCGGCGCGTGGTGAAAGCGAATGCGGTCGTCGACGCCCATGTGCTGGGCGTTGCGGCGCGCCAACTCGAGTCGGGCAGCCTCACGCTCCACCGCGATCACCTGCAGGCCGGCCCGAGCGAAGGCCACGGCATTTCCGCCGCAGCCGCAACAACCGTCGATGACGACCTTCGTTTCCACCAGCGTGGCGTGCACCCTCGCGCGCGGTTCCGGGGTCAGTGAGCGTCGGCCCTGCTCGTCGAGGTGGGGAAGCCATGCCTGCCGGCGACCGCGCAACATCGGCTGGGCGCGCAAGCTCCGTGGCACCGATGGCAAGACCACGCCGTCAGCGAGAGCCACCTCGACCCTGAGCGCACTGCCGCCGAGCACCATCCCGTCGAACTCACGAACCAGCGCCGCCGCTTCCACCGCAGGCACCGCAGCGAGATCGTCCAGTGGCCGCCGCAGCAACCGCTCTCGGAGGGGGAGGGGAAACTGCTCGGGCCAACCATCCACCTGGACCTCGACGGACCCGGTGACCACCCTCGGCAACCAGCCGGCCACCAGCTCGTCGATGGCCACAGCAACCGAACGCAGCCGCTCGTCGCCGTCACCGTCCTCGTTGCGCAGCAACTCCCGGAGCTGACTTTTGAGCGCCTGCACCTGGCTGGAGCTTGCCTGCACCTCGCAGTCAAGAGCCCGTTCGACAGAGGCACGCGAGGACAGTTGACCGGTCCTGCCGCTCACCCTCTTCTCAGCCCTCAAGAGGCCAATGAACCGTCGCCAGGCGACCTTGACCGGGAAGTCACGAGGCGGGCTCTCTCGAAGCAACACCCGCAGGCTACGAGGCTCGGCGGCGCTCAAGCGGCTAGCCGTGCTTCAGCGTGCCGACCAGGTCGCTGATCCGACCAATTCCATGCTCCGCGCACCAGCTACGCATGCCCTCGACAACCTCGGCGGCAGTGTTCGGGTTGACGAAGTTCGCGGTGCCAATCTGCACGGCATCGGCGCCACAGACCATAAACTCGAGCGCATCCCGGGCGTTCCAGATGCCGCCGATGCCAATGACTGGGATCGAGCAGGCCTGGCTGACCTGCCAGACCATACGCAGGGCGACGGGCTTGATCGCCGGACCGGACAGTCCACCGGAGCCGATGCTGAGCAGCGGAGTGCGCCGATCCAGGTCGATGGCCATGCCGAGCAGCGTGTTGATTACCGACAGGCCAGCAGCACCGGCTTCCTCGCAGGCCACGCCCATCGAGGCAATGTCCGAGACATTGGGTGACAACTTCACCCAAACGGGCTTGTCGGAACCCTCGACCGTAGCAGCGGTCACCTCGCCCGCAGCGCAGGGAGCCGTGCCGAAAGCGATACCACCCTCCTTGATGTTGGGGCAGGAAATGTTGAGTTCGAGTGCGTCAATGGCGTCACAGCCTCGCAGTCCCTTTGCCACCTCGTGGTACTCAGTGACGGTCTTGCCGATGATATTGACGACCACCTTGACCCCGCGGGCACGAAGTCCACTCAGGTAGGGGACCTTGTCGACGAGGAAGGACTCGAGGCCGACATTCTGCAGGCCGATGGCGTTGAGCATTCCAGCCTGTGTCTCGGCAATACGTGGCGGTGCATTGCCCTCCCACGGGAAGGTGGCAATTCCCTTGGTCACGAAGCCACCCAGCACCGCCATGTCGAGCACATCAGCAAGCTCTGGACCGTAGCCAGCCGTTCCCGAGGCGAGCATGACCGGATTGTCCATGAGCACACCGCCCACATCGACGCTCAGATCGACATCGGCGGGCTGAATTGCTGGGGCGCCAGGGGAAACCGAAACCATCAGTGCAGGCTCCCACCTTCGAGGACCACCGAGCCGGCGTCGAACACCGGGCCCTTGCGGCAGGCGAGCAGCCAACGGTCGTAGGGGCTCATGGTGCGATACAACTCGGGATCCTGGGCATCTGCGTTCTCTATGACACAGCCCATGCAGATCCCCACGCCACAGCCCATCACGGTTTCAACCGAAACCTGGCAGCGCAAGCTCTCGTCGGCGGCGACCCGGGCGACAGCCTGGAGCATCACCAGTGGGCCGCAGGCATAGACACGGAACTGCCCTGGCGGCATGGGATTCTCAGCGCGCCAGTTCTGCCAGGCAGCCACCACGTGCCCGTGAAAGCCCAACGAACCGTCCATGGTGGCGCGGTGCACCCGCTCGCTGCCCTCAACATCCGCATAGCGATCGTCGAAGCCCACCCAGCAGCCCTGCTCGGCCGCACTCCCGGCGCCGACAAAAGCCTGCCAGCTACGGTGCCCGGCTGCCTCGAGGCTGTCGGCCAGGGCCACCATCGGCGGAATGCCGACTCCGCCACCCAGCAAGATCGCGGTCTCACCGCTGGCAGGCGCTGTAAAGTGGGTCCCCAGCGGACCCAGCGAACGCATCTGCTGGCCACTCTGAACCCCTGCCATCAGCCCGGTTCCCACGCCAACGACTCGGTACAGAATGTCGTAGATGTCGCCGTCGACACGCTGCACCGAAAAGGGCCGGCGTACCAGGGGACTGAGCCCGGCCGCGGTGGCGAGCATCACAAAGGCGCCCGGCTCGACGGTCTCCTGGAGGAGCTCGGGATCGCGCAGGCGTAACAGGTAGATCCCATGACCCAGGTCGCGATTCTCCACGACGGTCGATACGGAATCACGCATCTGTAGTGCTCTCCAACAGGGATTGGCGTGCTGTAGTGGCCAGTATTTACTCCTCCATCCCGCAGGTGTCGAGGGTCTTGCTCATCAGCACGGCATCTTCACCCGTGTCGTTGTAGTAGCCCTTGCGCCGACCGACCTCCAGGTAGTCGCACGCACTGTACAAAGAGCGAGCCTCCGCGTTGCCGACCCGAACTTCGAGTTGCAGTTGGGCACAACCTATGGCTACCGACCTGAGTTCGAGAAACTCCATGAGGGCACGTCCGAAGCCACGCTGCCGGGCCTCGGGAACCACCGCCATGCTGAGCAGACTGACCTCGTCGGGCAGGGTCCAAAAATGAAGAAAGCCCGCCGCAACGTCCCCTTCGAAGGCAAGCCAAAACTCGCTTTGCGGAAGCTGGAGCTCGTGGGCTACGTAGCCAGCCGGCCACGTCCTGGCGAAACAACGCGCCTCAAGCTCTTCGAGCAGCGAGACATCGTCACTTCCAGCGCGGCGGAATTGGAGAGCCTGGCCCAGTTCTACTTGCCCTCTTCCTTGCTCTCTTCCTTGCTCTCTTCCCGGACCTTCTCCGCCGTGCCCTCACCGATGGTCACCGTGGCCTTTTTGGTGTCAATCGATGCGTTGCCCTTGATGAACTGCTGCAGGAACTCCCGGAAGCCGACACCGGGGACCGCCTGCTCGAGCATCTGCTGCCAGTCCTCGGTGAGGGCAAAGCCGCCGCGGTGATCCTGGGCGAAGTTGAGGTAGTAGCGCATCGCCTTGATGACGTTTTCGCGACCGAAGTTGGTGCGCAGCAGGTCCATCAACAAAGGCCCGCGGGCGTAGATCGAGGACTGGGTCTTGTCACCGCCCCGATAGCCGACCCACAGGGGTGCGGTGCGGTCCTGCTTATGGCCGCGGCGGCGGGTCTTCCACTCCTCCATGCGATTGCGATAGCCCGAGGTGTCGGTGGGATCACCCGTCTTCTGCTGATCACGGAACTCGACGTACAGGGCTGCAGAAAACTCGGCAAAGGTCTCGGACACCCACTGATCACGGGTCGAGAAGCCAGTCATGGCACCCCACCACTCGTGGCCCAGCTCGTGGGGGATGAAGTAGTCACGCAGTTGGGGATCGGAGATGCCGTAGATATTCACCAGGTCGGTCTTGGAAATGTAGACCTCACCGGTCATCTGCACGAGCCCCGAAGGCGCCTGTGCGTAGCCCATGCCGACGGGCATCTGCGCCAGGTCGAGCTCCTGGTAGGGATAGGGACGCCCAAACAGGTGCGCGTAGTACTTGAGGATGCCGATGGCCTCGTCGATGAACGACTTCGCGTCCTTGCCTTGGCCCGGGTGCATGTAAATGCGGACCTTGATCTCGCCCTTCTCGTAGTCGGGGTCGTTCTCCTCGATGGAGAAACGCCCGAAGATGATGGCCGGGAAGATCACCGGCACCTGCTCCTTGATGGTGTGGACGTTGAACTTGCCTTCCTCGACCATCGACAACAGCGTGCCCGAGGTCGCTGCCACCATGGGCTTGGGCAGACGCAGGACCCAGTCGAAGGTGAAGTAGTCGGACATGTCCGGCGAGGCCGGGAACCAGGCCATGATCGGAAAACGGTAGTTCACCAGCTTGACGACGGTGCCCAGGCTCTGCTGGTCGGTCAGGCTGGTGGCAGGTGGCGGCTGCTTGATCGCGTTGACCACTGCACCTTCGGTCTCGATGTACAGGACCAGCTTGTCGCCCTTGTTCGCGACCGTCGGCAGCCGTACCAGCAACTCGCCACCGCTGTGCAGGTAGTCGAGACGATTGCCGGCACCATCCTTGAGTGCCTTCACCCGGTATTTCTGGTCGTTCTCGCTGAAGGTATTGATCAGGCCGAACTTGACCACCTGCACTCCGTCTTCGCGAACGGTGTAGTTGGTGGTTCCCTTGACCCGGACGCCGTACAGGCCGAGATCCTGGTCGCGGTACACCTCGAGGTCCAGGTCGTAGTGCTCGATGTCAATCTTGCCCGTAAGGCGCGCCATTGCGATCTCTGCCGGCTTCAGCTTGGCCGCGGTCTCGGGCAGGACCCACTGGCCCAGGTCGAATACGTCGAGGGAGTCCCGGTTCAGCGCATAGGGCCGCAGGATGATCAGTCGAGCAGGCTCGGAGTCGAGGGGGTCCAGAATGTAACTGAGATAGGAGGCTCCCTTCACCGACTTGGTCGCCATGTCCATGAGTAGGAGCCCATGCTCGCTGCCGGCGAACGCCTCGTAGGTATCGGCACGAGAGATCGAGGAATAGAAGACGCCCTTGCGGGCCTTCCACATCCTCTCCGCCTTACGGGAGCTCTTCTTGTCGAGAGCGACGCTCTCGCCATTGCCCGCGAAGCGCTCTCGCCAAGAGCCATTGAGGTACAGAACCGCACCGCCTTCAATGGCCGCATCGAGGCTATCGACGTCAAACTTCTTGCGAGTCGGATGGACCTTTCGCAGACCCTCGTTGAGCATCCAGCGCTCCGTGTCGGTGGGCGCATCCCAGTGGAAGCTGCCATTGCCCAGGTACACGAATGCGATGGGCTCGCGCTCCGGCAGGTCCTTGCCTTCCAGGTCTTCTTCCTTGATCGCCTTGGGCTCGACCGGCACCAACCAACCACCGTCGAGACTGGCGCGGGCATAGGGTAGTTCCAGGTCGACCTTGCCGATCTTGACCGCTGCGTCCTTGTTCAGCTTCCCGCCGCGGACCGCCTTGTAGTACAGCTGCAGCGGGTTGCGCTTCTCACGACGCGCCTTGTCCATGAGGTCCTCGTCGTCCTCGTTCTCGACCTCGCGACGGTCCGTCTGTGCAGAGGCGGTAGCGGGAGCCAGTAGCAAGCCCAAGAGCACAGGCAGCATCAAGACACTTCGGAGTGTTTCGTACATGGGGTCAGTTTCCTTCTGTTACGGCGCGCCAGGCGCTGGAGTTCTGTGAGGTGAGGCGTTCGCCAAACTCAGCGTGTCCAGTTCGGATTGACGAGCTGGATCGACATCGGGTGGGGTTCAACGTCGGGATCGCAGCGGTACTTCTTGAGGTCTGTAACTCCAGCATCGGCGAGTACGTCCTCATCAAGCCAGGCATGGAAGCGGCTCGTCCGAGGGTCGCGAAGCAACAGTTCGAGGGTAGCGTCGGCGAGGATGTCGGGAGTACGCCACTCGCCCAGGTCGCCCATGCCGAGATTCTCGGTGGCCGCCGTACGGATGCCGGTAATAGGCCACAAAGCACACGATGCCACGCCATCCCCCTGGTTCTCGGCATCGATGGCGCGGGCCAGCATTGTCATGCCCAGCTTGCTGACCATGTAGGGCGCCTTGCCCACCGAAGCCTCGGGATACTCAGGTGGGGACATCATGAGGATGTGGCCAAAGCCCTGGCTCTTCATAATGGGAAGGACCGCTCGGCTGCACAGAAAGGAACCACGGACGTTGACATCCATGACCAGGTCGAACTTCTTGGCAGTCCACTGGTCGACCGGGGCCCAGAAGATTGCGCCGGCGTTGTTGAGCAGGTAGTCCACCCGACCAAAGGCCTCCATAGCCTGGTCCACCATAGACTCCACCTGCTCGGGAAAGCGCACATCCATCTGTACAGCAATGGCACGGGCGCCCGCCTCCTCGACCATCTTCACCGTGTCGTGCAGTGTGCCCGCGAGCTTGGGGTGGGGCTCGATGGTCTTGGCGGCCGCAACGATGTTGCAACCCTCCCGGGCGAGAGCCACCGCACAAGCGGCGCCGACGCCTCGCGACGCTCCCGTGATAATTGCGACACGGTCCTTCATTCGCATGACTTGGTCACCTTCCTCCGAAGTCGCTACCACCTCGTCAATCCGAAGCCGCCGCGACTCGCGGGGAGGCAAACTATAATGGGCCGAACGAAAACTTCGAGCCGTGGCCTACAATCTGGAGCACTCCATGGGCATTCTCTCCCGGATCAAGCGACGACTTCCCATCGTGGGACGCTCACCCGAACGACGGCCGGCGGCCGCGGCCGATCAAGGCATCAAGCCTCGTGCCGGGCTTACACAGGCTGCTCCAGATCCTTCTCCACCGCCAACCCCATCTCTGTCTGCCGAAGAGATGCGCGCGGTCATCAAAGAGGACGTGAATCAACATCCGATCCTGCTTTATATGAAAGGCAACGCAGCCATGCCGCAGTGCGGCTTCTCGGCTGCGGTGGTCGATATTCTGCGCCAGTTCGAGGTGCCGTTCGAGACCCGTGATGTCCTGGCCGACCAGGTGCTGCGCCAGGAGATCAAGGAATACAGCGACTGGCCTACGCTGCCTCAGTTGTACATCGGCGGCGAGTTCGTCGGCGGCTGCGACATCATCCGCGAGATGCACGGCAACGGCGAGCTACAGGCAGCGATCGATCAGTTGAACAGCTAAATCAGGCGAGGCGCGTCCGGTTCGGGTTGGTAGGCCTCGGGCAACAAAGCCGCCACCGCCTCGTGAGCTCTTGCCGCTATCTCTGAGCGGCTCATACCAGCCTCGCTGAGAGCCTTGCTGTCGAGCATCGGACCGAACCGTCCAAACACCGTGCCCGGTCGAATGTAGTCATCCTCGACCCGATCGACGACCTCCGAGCCCCACTGGCCCAACGGCAATAAAAGGACCCCCTCGATGGTCAGCCAGCGGGCCACGGCCTTGAGAAAGGGCCCCATGTGACCGGAGCGGGACCGGGTTCCCTCGGGATACAACAGGATGATCTGTCCACGGTCCATCGCTCGGCCGGCGTCTTCGAGGCACTTGCGCGCGATGAGCGCAACTTCGCGCGGTGAGAACTCGGCCACGTTGCTGGCCAATTGGCTCGACTGTGCGACTCGAATCGATGGCGAGGAAGCAACCCCCATACGGCGAAGGGGGTCCATGTAGACCTTTGGCCCAGCCACCGGACACAGTCGCCCCATCACCTCACTACGCCCTGCTCGCTGAAGCGATCCGCGGGTGCAGATCGTGTCCGCAAAGGAGAGGTGATTGCAGATCAGCATGACCCGTTGGCCGGCATCGGACGCAGCCATGGCGGCGTCGAAGTGCTCGAGCCCCGCGAGCGAGCCCCCGGGATGAAGCAGGGGCGCCACGAAGGCGAGCAGAAGATCGCTCGCCAGCTTGTGCCCTGGCTGCGGCCCAAACTCTTTGCCGAGGGCCTCAAACATTTCCAACAACTGCTGCCACTCGTCGTCTGACGCTGCCAGAGAGACGCTGGCGACACTGTCCTCGACGGCCCCACGTTGCCCGCAGTCCGGGCCGACGTAGTCACCGAGAAATGGAGCAAGTCCTACCTGGATTTCTTTCCTTGTCAGTGACAGGAAAGCGGACAGCTTGTCGGATGACATGCCCATGAGTCTGAGCCTCGCTTACCCTCCTGTCTACTGTACCTAGGGATGCAGACCTCCAGTCCGGGAGCTACCGGTCCTACCGGGGGTGCATCCGGAAGCTGAACTGAGCAACTCCAGCAGCAGTCGACTCCGCAGGCCAAACCGTTCTATCCTCTCGTTTCAAATGACACTCCGACTCTCCCAAATCCTGTCGCTGGTCGCTGTGCTGTTGCTGCTCGTTCCAGCCGTAGCAACAAGCCAGTCCCGGGGCACCCGGTCTACCAAGCCGCCAGCCCCTGGCAGCGGCGGTGATTCGGTGCTTCCCGCCGGCTACAAAGGTGTCGTCTGGGGGGCCAGCGCCCTGTCTCTCATGGCCATCCACGGCGGCATGGAATTGCAGGTAACTCCCGACCCACACATCAAGAAGCTCATCGAGTTGCCGGCGCCGGGTGACACGGGAGACGGAATGATCCGTCACTGGACGCTGTGGGACGACAAGCTGATCGAGGTAACCATGTTCTTCCCAGGCCAGTTCACGGTCCGCGAGGGTCGCGAGCTGCGCGAGCGCTTCGAGGCCAAGTACGGTCCCGGGCGGCTCGAGAAGACCAAAAAGAACGTCGAATCCGGCTCGTCGGTCTACAACGTCAAGGTCGAGGAGCAGGTCGTCGAGCAACGTTGGGTCTGGCAGGACCCGTTCACCGTCCAGGAGTTGCGCAACGACGTGCGAAAGGGCCAGTGGGTGTGCGTTCGGCAAAGCCGCATGTTCGAAGCCAGCCGCAACGCTCAGGATGAAGTGGAGCGAAGCCAGGCCAAGTCCAAGCGCGTGAAGTCAATCCAACTGGACTGACCTCGACCAACGACCTCGTACCATGCAGACCGCCCGGCTCCACGTCGCCATTCCTGTGCGTGGCGTAAGTCGCTGGCTGGATGCGGCACTGGAATCTCTGCAGCAACAGACCTTCGACGATTGGACCGCGACGATCGTGGTCGACGCCGACGAGGCCGACCCATGCGATGAGATCGCCCGTCGCTGGGCAAGCAACGAGGGGCGAATCACCAGTATTCATCCCGGGCGAATCGGCCTCGCGCCCGCCCTGAACCTCGGCATCGCTGGCTCCAAGGCTCCTCTCATCGCCCGCTTCGACGGCGACGACCTGTGCCTGCCAGAGCGCTTCGCGCAGCAGGTTGCATTTCTCGATACACATCCCCAAATCGACGTCCTGGACAGCTTCGCCGAGAGTTTTCGCGACCCCATCGATGGTGTCTTGCCCCAGGGCATGCGGCGCTACCAGCACTGGCACGACAGCATCGAAGTGCACGACGACTTCGTTCGCGAGTTCCTGGTCGAGAACCCTGTCTGTCATCCGGCTGCCATGCTGCGACGAGCAGCGCTGCAGCTCCTCGAGAGGCCCACGAAACCCTACCGCCGGGGTGACTTCCCCGAAGACTACGACCTGTGGCTTCGCCTGCTGCGCGGTGGCGCGCGCTTCCACAAGCTGCAACAGCCGCTGCTGCGCTGGCGCGACCACGAGCAGCGCGCCACCCGCAGCGACGCTGCCTACCGAAAAGACGCCTTCTTCCGCACCAAGTGGCAGCACTTTGCCGAACGAGTTCTTCCTGAGGCGGGGCGCATCGCGGTCTGCGGTGCGAAACGTGAGGGACGACGTTGGATCGGGGCCCTCGCGCGAGCCGGCCGCCACCCCGTCGCAGTTGCAGACATCGACCCCAAGGCCATCGGCAGCACCAGGCACGGCGCGCCCGTCGTGCGGTTGGAAGAGCTTGAGCGGTTTCGCCCCGACCTCGCCCTGGTCGCCGTGGGAACGGCGGGAGCTCGAGCCAGGATCGAGCAGGGTCTACTCCAGATGAACGTCCGCTTCCTTGCCGTCGCCGGCATCGCGGGCTGATACTGCAGCGGCCCGAACGGAGCAGCAAGGGAAGCCCCATGGCCAGCGGTGCGATAAGCGAGGACTCCTCGGCGAAGACCC
The DNA here is from genome assembly GCA_964490445.1 of uncultured Rickettsiales bacterium. Lineage (GTDB taxonomy): Bacteria > Myxococcota_A > UBA796 > UBA9615 > UBA9615 > UBA6601. The sequence goes on from CAZBDA010000018.1 coordinate 46,235, forward strand.
GGCGCGCCCCGATCGGCCGGGGCAAGGCGCTGCTGTTCGGCCTCGTCACCACGCTACTAATCCTCGGCCTGGCCGAGATCGGTCTACGCGCGGCCGGCATCGAGGGCGCCGAAGATCGCACCACAACATGGTTCCCAGACCACATCCTGAACCCGCCACTGGTCAACATCGAGTCGCCCGATGACGCCGACCGGACCTACGTGCGTGCCGGCCAGTCCCATCACTTCCACCCCTTCCGACCGTTGAAGGATGAAAATACTTTCCGCATCGCGGTGTTCGGTGGCTCGGCAGCCCACGGCTACGGCGTGCTGGAGCCCGGCGCCTTTCCACACCGGGTCGAACAACTGCTGCAGTTGGCAGTGCCCGATCGCGAAATCCAGGTGATCAACTTCGGCACGGTCGCCTGGTCTTCGCAGCAGTTGCTGTGGGCGAACCGACAGATCTGGGAAATCGGTTCATGGGACCTGCTCATCATCTACGCAGGGCACAACGAGTTGCTTGAGTTGTCCTCATGGAAGACCTACATGAAGGCCGGCGAGCACCGCCGCTATACCCGGGCAATGCTCTGGAACCAGCGACTGGAACGGCTGCGGCTATTCCAGGTGGGAAGGCGCCTTTTGGGGCGGGACCGGGACCAGAAGGCACTGGCAAATGCCGGCGGCGCGGCACCAGCGCCGGTCCTTGACGACGAGAATCTCGAGTCCGGACGAGATCCAGTGGGTGCGATCCCAGCCCAACAACTGGACCACCTGAAAGCTGTTCCTGCCGCAGAGCGTGCCCGGATCGGCACACTGGAACGGAACTACGCGGCCAGCACCTACCAGCACAATGTCAGCAAGATCATCGACCTCGCCCAGCAGCACTCGACGCCGGTGCTGCTCATGAACCCGGCACCCAGCGACTTCCACGACCCAATCTCCTTTCCCTATCCTGGCGAGGACGGCGAGCGGATCAGGAAGCTCCTGGAAGAGGGCCAGGAGTTGATGAACACCAGCGACTGGGTGGGCATGGAGGCTCGAGCCCGCGAAGCCCTGGAGAGCTACGACGACGCCACGGCCATGTACCTGCTGGCCCAGTCCTTCCAGTACCGCAACCAGATGGAACAGGCCCAGCACTGGTACATCCAGGCGAGAGCGTCTACCGAGTACCCGAATCGCGTGGTTCCCGAAGTAAGCGAGGCCATTCTCGCCTTCGACGGCCAGCCAGGAGTGCTCGGTGTGCTCGACGCCGAAGCCCTGTTCCGGACCCGACACCCCGACGGCTTCATCGAGTACCAACTCGTCTACGACCATTGCCATCCATCCATTGAGGGCAACTACGTGCTCGCGGGCGCGGTCGTCCGAAAGCTGCTGGCCTCGGGCCTGGACGAACTGTCCAGGTCGCAGAATATCGACATCGACCAATGGGTCGACCAGGGGCGCAATACGGTAGCCAATCGCCGAGCTCCCGATCCGCGACTGTGGGAGTGGGAGGGGCGCGACTACAGCGGTGAGAACCCCGTGTACATCGCCGACTTTCAGGGCGACTGGCAGCTTATTCGCGACCGGCAGGAGCAGGCAGTCGCTGGGACTGGCCAGGTAGGCGACGACGACGACAGTGCCGCAGGCTCCGGCGGCGACAGACAGGCACAACCCACCGCCATGGACTGGCTGTGGGCGGGTAACGGCCGGTTCTATGACTACGAAGTGGAAAGCGCCCTGGCAGCCTGGGAAAAGGCCTTGAAGCTCGATCCGAAGCTCTGCCTGGCCCTGGCAAACCGCAGCCATGCGCTACGCCTGGTGGGCCGCCGCCAAGCTGCATTGTTGGACGCCGAGAAGGCCGTTTCCTGCGAACCGGGCAACGCCGAGTACCAAAGTGCCGAGAAGCTGCTGAAACAGTTGACGAGCGGCGCCCCTCAGTAACGAACCTGCACGCCGATTCGGAAGCGTCCAGCCACCCCCAACAGCTGCGAGGGGCCCGAGAACGCGATCGCCGGCCCGGCGCCACCAATCACGACGAGCGAGACCCGATAGTTGATCTCGTACTCGACGCCCCCCGAGATAATCAGCGGCCACTCCAGCCACCATTGAGTGGGAGAAACCCAGAACCAGAGCCCGATCGGGTTTTCGAAACTGAGCAACACCCGAAAGCGAGGCGAGGCGTCGATGGTGGCGAGCAGCCCGATGTCGACGCCGGGGCCGAGGCTGGGCCGAAATGTGCGGGAGCGGCCCCACTGGTAGTTCTGCGGATAGACGGCCTTGGAACCGCCGAAACCGGCGATGTTGAAGGCGGGACGAAGCATGAAGGCAAGGCTCACCTTGCCGCGCTCGACAATGGAGAAACGCATATTCAAGCCGAAGGTCAGCGCCAGGGGCCAAATCTGCACGCCGAAGCGGGGGCCGAGGGCTGAACGATCCTTGACCAGCCCCTCCCAGTAGTAGGCCGCCTCGGGCCAGCCCAGGTAGACGTGGTGGGAGCGCTCACCTGGAGCGTTGAGCCGGCCGCCGGCGGGGGCGCTGGCGCGCGCCGTCCCGGGCGAAAGAAACAGCAGTAGAGCGGCCATCATGGCCGCAACAAGCGACAGGCTCGGCACTCTTGTCGCCACGGTCAGTCCAGGCTCTCGACGACCGCCCGGCCGGTAATGCGATTCATGTAGTGATTGCCCAGCGCGTGCTCAGGATCGATCGCCAGCACCTGGTCCAGCAACTCGATCGCTTCCTCCTGGGCCGCTTCCGCGTCCCTGTCGGGCCTGGAGCCCAGGTTGTAGACGCACCAGGCCAGGCTGCTAAGCACCGCCACAGACTCCGGATAGCTGCGCGCCAGGCCACGCAGCTTGGGGATCGCCGCCGACCATGCCTCGCGGCTCATGAGAAGGCCGATCTCACGCAGCGTCGGCGCTTCGTCGAACGGAAGATCGTGGTCAGGAAGATCGGGCGGTGCGTCGCTCGTGACATCAGGCGCGGTCGGCAGGCCCGTGGGCAACACTTCGGGCACGTCGGGGAGCTGTTCCAGCGACTCGGCGATTCCCAGGCGAAACAGCAGCCAGAGGACCTTGATGAGCTGCTCGGTGTGGGCACGGTGGGTCACGAACAGCTCGCCCACCGTCGAACCGTTGCCAATTGCAGCAGCCAGGCCGTTGAGTTCGGGCGGAATCGTGAGGTAGGGCAAGAGGACCTCGTGCCGGGGTCCAGGCACCAGCCGGTGCTCGGCCCGCGGATAGATCTCCGGTGCCAGGTCGTTGAGTTCCAGGTGCCGCAGGGTCGCCTGGCCAATGCAGGCCACGGGATTTACCTCGTGGATCGGCACTCGATCGAGAAAGTCATCGCCCTTGTTGAACTCGTACTCGCCATGCTTCCAGGCGAAACAACCGATGACCAACTGGCGCACCTGGTCACGCTCGGCGATGTTCAGACGGCGCTCGGATACCAGCCCGCTCTGCATGGCTGCGGCCCCGAAAGAGGTCTTCTCCTGGAAGGCCAGGCGACGAACCGTCACGGCCTCGTCCTCGCTGAGCAGTTCGTTGCGCACGAGCACGGCTTCGATCTTCTCTTCCTTGACGTTACTCGTCGCCCACACCGGGTAGCCGTTGAGGAAGTAGACCTCGCGAGACACCTTGTCGTTGCGCAGGGTCAGGCGACCGACGATGTGCTGGTGGAAGCCTTCGAAGAACATGTAGAGCAGTTCCCGCTGATCAAACGTACCGCCCTTGCCAAAGGCTGGATCGCCGTCCCCGAGCATCGTGCGCACCCGCTCCGCTCGCCATGATCCGGTGGCGGTAATGCGGGCATCGCCTCCGGAGATCTCGGACTCGGCGTCGGTGAGCACAGCCACCGTGCGACCCAGTTCGATGAGGGAGAAAGGCTTGGGCAGAAACTCCACCACGCCGAGCTTGCGCAACTCCTTCTCGAACAACTTTGGACTCTTGTAGACCGCACTCATCAGCAATACCGGCACGTCGGCACCGCCGGGCAAGGCGCGGATGGCGCGGACCACGTCCATGCCACTCATTTCCGGCAGGGTGAGGTCGCAAACGACCAGAGAGAAGCTCTCCGCGGAGAAGGTCTCGACGCCCATCACGCCGCTGGTCACCAGGGTCACCCGGTGGCCCAGAAAGCCGAACAGATCAACGACCTGCTCCCCGAACTGGGGGTCATCCTCAACCACCAGGATGGACCGTTGGACCATCAGCAACTCCCAACGCAGTAGCGACCGGTGCCGACACCGGACGCGACTCCTTGCGACTAGGTGCGCGGAATTTTCAATTCCACGACCGGTTCTCCGCCCACGAGGTGCTGCTCAACGATTTTCTGGACATCCTCCCGGGTTCGGGGGGAATACCAGCAGCCCTCTGGGTATACGACTACCACAGGTCCACGCGCGCAGAGGTCCAGGCATCCGGCTTTGTTGGCACGAATACGACGCTTGAGCCCACGTGATTTCAACTCTTCGGAGAACCAGCCACGGATCTCGGTGCCGCCGCGCTCGGAGCAACTGCCCCTGGCGTCCTCCTCCGGGCGCTCATTGACACAAACAAAGACATGATGGTCAAAGCGCGGCATCAGCGCGAGGATAGGAGGCGCCTCAGTCCCTGTCCATACAGGGGGCAAATCCGTTAGACTCGCCGCGTACGGACACACACGACTTCCCTTTGTGTGCCCGCTCTACAGGGGCTTCCGATGTCGGCCTTCCGGCCACAAACTCCGACCTGGCCCTGGCTCGTGGCTCTCCTGGCAGGTCTGTTCGCCTGCAAGCCGCTGCCCTTCCCCGAGCCGGATCCCGACGAGGTGCTGCCGCCGGCATCCTGCGAGGAAGACGTGGTGCTTGGCCTCACCCGCACCAGAGCCGACAGCGAGCTCTCCGACCCGACCTGGCTGCAGGTCTGCACGCTGTGCCCCGCCGATCAGCTGCGTCTGAGCCTCGTCGACGAGAGCGCAACACTTGTCCCGGTCGTGAGTGGCTGGGCAGACGGCGGACGGTGCGCCGTGTCCATGCCGACCGGGCCCCTGCTCCGAGACCTGCCTCTCTCAGTGCAGGTAGAACTACTCGACGGCGAGCGTTCGGCCTTTTGGAGTTTTGCCGCGGAAGCCATTCCCGCCGCCACCGACCCGCCTTTGGATCTGGGCTCCGGCACCTACCTGGCAAGCGGCGGAATGAGCAGCCTGCGACTGCCCTACCCCAACGGGGAAACCGAGCCAGAACTGCTGGAGTTACCGGCGCCGGACCTGCTTGTGCACATCTCCGAACCCAACAAGAACGGCAACCGCGATGTCCGGCTCGGGGAGGCGGAAGACGGCATACAGGACCTCTGTGTGCCTACCCAACAACTCCAAGATGCGGGACTTAGCTTCGCCGGAGACGTGTGGGGAAGCCTCGGTGAGGGTAGTTCGTTCCCGACGCCCCTCGGAGGGCTGCTGCGCCGCGGCGCGATCACAGCGCAACTGAGCGACGATGGCAGTAGTCTCGTGGGACTCTCTGTACTGGCAGTGATTGACCTGGCTGCAATGACGCCACAGACCGGACTCAGCGCCCTAGAAGCTTGCGCTCAGTGGCAGGAACAGCTAGGCAGCGACCCCTGTGTGCCATGCGGTGATCCTGCCGTCGGCGCCGAGGGCTCAGCCGACTGCATCACCACGGTCTCCGAGTGGCCCATCGCCCTACGTACGGAAGCCAGCCTGCAGCCCGTCTCGATCGAGGCCCTTTCCTCTGATTGCCCGCCCCCCTGACCCCCCTTGTGTGAGCGCCGCAAATGAGTACCGCAAAAGATCCCGAAAGATCATCAAGCGATGCCTCGGTCTCGCTGCGCGACGCCATTCCCGAGAAGCTCGCCGATCTTTCCTCTGACCTGGAGAAGTGCCTTGCCGAAGGCTTTTTCCACCGCAGCGAAGAGAGCTACCTGCGGGAACGAGAGCTGAGCGAACTGTGCCGGCAGTGGGCAGACCTGAGCTCGTGGGTCCAACAGCGCAAGGACAGCGAAATCAAGGTCCGGGTCTTCAACCCCACGAACAAGAGCAACGGCTATGCGCTGAAGCGCACGATCCTGCAGACCTGTATGACGGATCAACCCTTCATCTTCGACACCACCCGCAACCGCCTGGCCAGCGAAGGCTTGCGTCCGGAACGAACGATCCACCCGATCGTCGGTGTGAAGCGCACCACTCGCGGCAAGCTCAAGTCCGTCAACCCGCTACCGGGAGAGGACGAGCGACTCGAGTCCGTCATGCACTTCGAGTTGCCCTGGATCTCCAGTACCAAGCGGCGAGCCCAGGTCGAGGAACTGATTCACGAAGCCCTCACAGAGGTCCAGGCGGTGGTCGCCGACCATGCTCCCATGCGCGACCGGTCCCTGTGGTTTGCCGGCAACCTCGCCGAACACACCACCTGCGAGACCCCCGAGGACTTCGCGCACGTCGCTCGGGTCCAGAAATTCCTCCACTGGCTCGTTCAGGACAACTTCGTGTTCCTCGGCTACTCGGAGTTCGATGTCAGCGACAGCGAAGGGGAAGCCACAGCAAGCCCTCGCGACAAGACCAACCTCGGCATCGCCCGGATGCACGGCGACGCTAGCGACGACGACCCCGGAGCGCTGCCGATCTCCGCCGCCGTCTGGCTACAGAGCAATCGCACGATCTTCCTCGGCAAAGGGGGCCGGGAAGCCGACATTCACAGGCCGGGAAAGATCGACCACATCGGTCTCTGTTTGCGTGATCCCGCCAGCGGTGACCGTTGGCTGGCACTGTTCTCGGGCCTGTATACCCACAAGGCGCTTACCGAAGACCTGAGCCGCATTCCCCTGCTCAAGGAGAAGCTCGACCAGGTGCTCAGGGAGGAGGCCGCAGTCGCCGGCAGCCACCTGCAACGCAAGCTCGAATCGGCATTCCGCTCGGTACCCGTGGAGTACCTGTTCGGCGCCGAGGTCGACTCGATCCGTCGGGTCCTGAAGCTGGTCATCTCGGCGGAAGAAGACCAGGAGACCGGAGTGCACCTGCTCGAGGACGCCGCCCGCCGCGCCGCGTTTGTTCTCGTCTCCCTGCCGCGGCATCGCTACGACGACGACGTCCGACAGGCAACGACTCGGCGCCTCATGGAAGTCATGGAGGCCAACTACGTGGACTGCCGCGTGGTCATGGGCACGTCGGGGCAGGTGGTTCTGCAGTTCTTTGTCACAGCCCGCGAGCGCTTCAGCTTCGAGGACCTATCTGAACTCGAACAGGCAATTTTTTCGGCGACGGGCACCTGGAGTGACCTGCTCAGCCGAGTTCTGTCCAATCGGATCGAGCCGGAGAGCAGGGCCAACGCGCTGATCGTGCGCTACGGCGACGCCTTTTCCGAGAGCTACCAGCTGCACAACCAGGCGGCTGGAGCCTGTAGCGACATCCAGCACCTCGAAGCGACCGAGGACAACCGGCCCCTGGTGGTCGGGGTTCGATCCGAAGTCGATGACGCGCTGTCCGGAGTGACCCGAATCAAGCTCTACCAGCGCAACAAGATCTACCTGACGGACTCGACGCCGGTCCTCGACCACTTCGGACTGAAGGTTATCGACCAGAGTTCGGAGACCATTTCGACGGCCGATGGTCAAACCTTCTACATCGACTCCTTCCGCGTCCTGCCAGCCAACCGCGGAATGGACATCGACAAGCTGCACGAGCCCTTGGCCCAGGCCCTGGAGCGGACCCTTTCCGGCTCCGCCCGAGACGATTCTCTGAACGCCCTGATCCTCTCTGCTGCATTGAGCTGGCAAGAAGTCGAGGTTCTGCGCGCGTACATTGCCTATGACCGTCAACTCGGCTCAGCCGCGCCGTTTGCGACGACCTACGGCGTCTGGTGTTCGCACCCCGAGGGAGCGACGCTGCTACTACGCCTGTTCCGCTCCCGCTTCAAGCCCGAGCTCGGAGCCGCCGATGCAGTGGACCGAGTGCAGTTGGTCGGACGCAACGAGAAGGCCGTCCTGAAGTACCTGGAAGGCGTCGCTCGCGCCAACGACGACCGCATCATGAGGCGGGGTTTGAACCTGGTGATGGCAACCCTGCGCACCAACTTCTGGTCACGACCTGCCGGCACCAATCATCCGCTCTCTCTGAAGATCGACTGCAGCCAGGTCGACGACATGCCGGCACCACGTCCCTACCGGGAGATCTGGGTGCAGCATCGCCACGTCGAGGGGATCCACCTGCGCGGCGGGCCGGTGGCGCGCGGCGGCCTTCGCTGGTCCGATCGGCCCACCGACTTCCGCAGTGAAATCCTCGGACTGATGGATACGCAAATGGTGAAGAACGTCCTCATCGTGCCCGTTGGCGCGAAGGGCGGCTTCGTTCTGCGCGACAAGTACGACAGCTACGCCGAATCCCGAGCCGCCGCCGACCAGTACTACAAGGTCTTCATCCGCGGACTCCTCGACCTCACCGACAACGTCGTCAACGGCGAGGTCACGCCACCACAGGGGGTGGTCTGTTATGACGGTGACGACCCCTACCTGGTGGTGGCTGCAGACAAAGGCACGGCCCACCTGAGCGACACCGCCAACGGAATCTCCGCCGAGTATGACTTCTGGCTGGGCGACGCCTTTGCGTCGGGCGGTTCGCGTGGCTACGACCACAAGAAGTACGGCATCACCGCCAAAGGTGCATGGGTCTGCGTCCGCCAACACTTCCGTGAGATCGGCATCGACCCTGAAAAGGATGCAATCACAGCCATCGGCATCGGTGACATGAGCGGCGATGTATTTGGCAACGGCATGCTGCTGTCGAAGACCATGAAGCTGCTCGCGGCTTTTGATCACCGCGACATCTTCCTGGACCCCGATCCGGATCCCGCAACCAGTTGGCAGGAGCGGGCCCGCCTGTTCGAGCTACCGAGGAGTTCCTGGGAGGACTACGACAGCAAGCTGATCAGCGCTGGCGGCGGCGTATTTTCGCGGCAGAGCAAGTCCATCAAACTGAGTCCAGAAATCCAGAGCATGCTCGACATCGAGGGGGACAACGTCGGTCCCGATGATCTCATCTCCGCGATCCTTCGCGCCGAGGTTGATCTGCTCTGGAACGGCGGCATCGGCACCTACGTCAAAGCCTCCTACGAGACTCACCGAGACGCTGTCGATCCCGGCAACGATGGCCTACGAGTGAACGCCAACCAGTTGCACGCACGGGTTGTCGGAGAGGGCGGCAACCTGGGCCTCACGCACGCCGCCCGCGTCGAGTTCGCAGCCAACGAGGGCCGCATCAACGCCGACTCCCTGGACAACTCCGGTGGGGTCGACATGAGCGACCACGAGGTCAACCTGAAAATCCTGTTCTCGGACCTGGAACGTAGCGGCCAGCTCAACCGAGACGACCGAGACGACCTGCTGGTCAAGGTCGCTGGCAGAGTCAGCGACCGCGTGCAACAGAACAACCTGAGTCACGTCCGCATGGTGTCTCTGGACGTCGTCCGTAGCGTCGAGCAACTCGACGACTTCCGCATTCTGCTCAACGACCTCGAAGCCTCTGGGCGTCTCGACCGAGGTCGCCACGTTCTGCCCGAAGACGGCGAGTTGTTGCGCCGAAGCCACCACAGTGAGGGACTGGTGCGCCCCGAGCTCACCAAGATCGGTCCCTTCGTGAAGATGTCGGTGTACGAGGACCTGCTCGCTGACCCACGGTTCGACACGGCCTACATCGAACGGTGGCTGCTGGACTACTTCCCTGCCCCTGTACGCAAGCGCTTCCGCAAAGCGATCCTGCAGCACCAGCTACGCCGTGAAATCGCCGCGACGATGATCACCAACACCCTGGTCGACTCGATGGGGGTCACCCACTTCTCACGCCTGCAGCGAATCACCGGCCGAGACCCGGTGGAAATCGCCTACGCCTCGCTGCTTGCCACCGACCTGCTCGATGCCTGGAGCCTCAAGAAGATGCTGCACGACATTCGCGGCGTGCGTATTTCGGTGGTGTACGTGAAGCTCCGACACATCGAAGAGTCCATCACTCTGCTCGCCCAGTGGCTGCTGATGCGGGACATCGACGTCCTCGCACCGAATGAAGTGCTCGAGCGCTTCGGCGACGGGTTCCGCAGCTACGAGAAGTCGCTGCTTCGGATCATGGAGCGGGGCGAGAAGAAGGACTACCAGCGACGGCTCCGCTACATGCGCAACCGAAACATCAAAGAGAGCGGCAGCGAGCGGATCGCGGGACTCGAGTGGCTCGCTGAGGCCGGCGACGCGGTTCTGTTGTGCGAAGGATGCCCGTCCCTGGACGTCGTCGCTGCGGGAATGCTCCTCAAGCACATCGCCACCGAGACGCAATTACTCAAGGCGCGCGACCTCGCAAGTCCGGCCGACGCGAAGGATGGCTGGGAATTGCGTGGCATTGTCGACCTGCGCACGGTGATCTCGAAAATGGTCGGGACGATCGCCGAACGCACCCTCGATGGCTACGACCCGGGCACGGGAAATGGCCACGGCGGCAATCGCAAGAAGGGACGGGTTCGCAGTCTGCCCCCCGTTCTGCTGAAGGCCTGGCAGGACTTCGCCCTCAGCAAGCGTCCGGTGCTCGAACGTGCGTCCAGGCTGGCCAACCGAATCGAGGGGACCCGTGCGCGCGGGCTCGCACCAGCCCTGGTGCTGTACGGCTCCCTGCGGGCGCTACGCGACTGAGGGCGCAAAGACGCCCGGATCCGATCCCTGCTGCCAACTGCTAGCATGTGATCCATGAGGGGCCCCCGGCTGATCTCTGCAATTCGCGACCTGCTCGGCAGGTCATCGGATGGTTCCAAAATCGAACCACTGTCCGAGATCCCGCCGGTTCCGCTGCACGCCGGAGCCATGCCCGGCTGGCGGAGCTATCGCTGCATGGCCGGCCCCTATGAGCGGTTCCGGGTGCACTACCCCCGGGACTGGGAATCCATCGTCGGCGAAGGCGGCGATCCAATCCACCTGAAGCCCCTGGACTGCGACGTCTCTGTCACCGTGTCGGCCAACCGCGAGCCGGTGGCCGGGCCCCAGGGCGTGATCGACCTGATCGAAGGGATGGCGAACTCCCGGGGAGTCCTGTTCGAGCGACGCGTGGTCAGGGTGGACCGATGGGATGATGACGGCTGGGCAGGATCCTGGGCCTGGCGGGAGTGCGACTCTGACGGAATCTTCCGCATGTGGCGCATGCTGGTCCTCGGCAACGACCAGGGCAACCTGATTGCGATGGTCAACGGTGCGGAACAACAACTCGCCGAACACACCGCGCTGTGCGAGGAGATCCTCGCATCCATCGTGCTGCCCCCCTCGGACCTGCTCGCCCCCGAATCGTTCCCGCTTGCCCTGTGTACCTTGCTCAACGACCGCCGAGTCGGCGATGAACCGCACTGGTACCTGTCCGAAGATGGGCACTTGTCCTGCGGCGACCTGGTCGTCCGCCTTGCCAACATTTACCGCGCCTACCTGCAGCACCAGGACCTGGACGAGGTAGCGGCAATGATCGACGTGCAGGCCCAACAGCCCAACGAAGTACAGTGGCAGGGCCGCAGCTGGGAAGAGATTCGCGACTGTCTGCGCGTCGTCCTTCGTCGCCAGGATGCAGTGGCGGAGCTCGATATCATCTCCATTCCAATGCACGGCGGCCTGGTGGCCTGTCCCGTACTCGACTCCGAGCAACAGATCACCTTCATTCCAAAGCAGGAGGCACTGCGTTGGGGGCTTGAGCCCACCGCCCTGCTCACCCGGGCAGTCGCGACGCTCGATGCCGAGAGCTCCGTCAACCTGGTCGAACTGCGCGACAGCGAGACCGACGTTCTACAGGGCTTCCGAATTGCCGCCGATGACGGCTACGACAGCGGCCGTCTGCTCTGCCCAAGTTTGCGGGTCGCGCTGGAAGACAGCCTCGGAGACCCGCTCCTGGTCGCGATGCCTGGGGCCCGTTCAGTACTCGTCCTGCGCGATAGCGAACAGGCGCGAAAGATGCTCAGCACCGCTGCCAGCAGCAACTACACGCAGAGGTCACGCCCCCTTAGCAAAGAACTGTGGCTGTGGACGGAGTCGGGCCTGGAGCCATTGCCAGGATAAGCGGCTCGGGATAGCCCTTGAAGCAAGAGGGCAGGCCGACTAGTTTGCGCTGTCCAAATCCGCTACAGATTTCCGGAGGCAGTACCGTGAGCCACTCAAGATCCCTCCTGCTGGTGCTTGTCGCAGTTCTTGCCGGCAGCGCCTGCCAGCCACCGCCGCCGGCCCCTGAGGGGCTCGAGGAGGCCTCCCGGTACATGATCCGCGAGTTCTACAAGGACGACGCTGCGATCGGCGCCGGGCTTACCGGCCTGCTCAACTGGTACGACGAGGCGGGCTACCAACTCCTCAACCAGGGAGCCACCGCCGAGGACGCCGGCGAAGCCTTCCAGCTCGAAGACATCACCGACGCCGACATCGCCAGCATGCCGGACTTTGACGATGGCCGCGATCTCAGCAATGCCAACGGCATCGTCTCGCTCTCCGATATGAACTGCACCTGGCAAGAAAGCGAGTCCTACCTGGTGCGCGGCGACCAGAACGTGGTCTTCGAAGACTTCGCCAGCTACTCGCGAACCTTTCAGACCTCGCGCGACAACTTCGAGACTGCTACCTCAACGCTGACCTTTCCCTTCATCGAACAGGAACTGGCAGGCATTTCGACCGGCGAGGCCGAGCTGACCACAGAGCAGACCGCGGGCATGCTGCTGACCCGAAACGAGGTGCAGAGCAGCGAATTTGGCGTGACCCTCGACTACTCGCTGGTCCTGCACTTTCGCCATGGCATCTACCAGGTCCAGGAAGAGCAGATCCCGGTCCTGATGATCCTGTCCTGGCTGCCGGAGCCGGTCGACTCGACCTCAGGATCTGCAACCACGTTCGAGCAGAGCTACAGCATCGAGGTTAACTACGGCATCGGCGACAAGACCCTACGGATCTTCGCAGTCTGGACCTACGTGGACTCGTCAATCCTGAACCAGGAGTCCAGCATCTGGTCTATCGGTGCGGTCAACAAGAGCCGCGATGCCGCCGTACGCCTGTCCGAGATCTGCGAAGGGGAGATCGAAGTTCCCGCCGAGCAGTAAGCTGTGCTCCCAACGAGATAAAGAAGGGCGGGCGCAAGCCGACTGACAATGGATCTGCTGGCCCGCCTGCTGTTACGCAAAGACATCGCCTGGAGCGTGACCGCGCTGGTTCTCGTAGTAGCCGGGCTGTTCGCGATGCTGGCAAGGAGCGTCCAGCAAGACGACGACCTGCTGGCCTTCCTTCCTGACGGCAACGCTGAAGTCGCCCTTTTCGAGGACATCAACCACCGGTTTGGCGGACTGGACGTCGCGCTGATCGGCATCGAGGCCGGCGACACCTTGTTCGGCGCAGACTTCCTGGGCCGTCTGCAACGAACCACTGACGGACTGGGTGACCTCAAGTCGGTGTCCTATGCCCTGAGCATCACCAACCTCGAAGATCTCAGCCCGGACCCCGAGTTCGGCGGCATCAAGCTGGCCACGCTGGTCGATGCCCTGCCGGCCAGCGCGGCCGACGAGGAGGCTCTTCGCCGCAAGGTGATGTCGCGGGATAGTGCGGTGGGCAACCTGGTCTCCGCAGCAGGCGACGCCGTACTCATCTACGCCTTCGCCCTACCAGGCAGCGATCCGCGCAGCACCGCCGAACAGATCCGCGCCGTAGTCGACCAGGAGTTCGACGAGCACCGGCGCTATTGGGGCGGCGCACCCTTTGTCTCGAGCTACATCTACGACACCACCGATCGCGACATGGCAAGGCTCACACCCTGGGCAGTGCTGGCAATCATCCTGGTACTGATGGGGACCTTCCGAGATCTCATCGGCACCGCCCTGGCTCTGCTGACGACGGGCATTGGCATCGTCATCGCCCACGGCTCCATGGCGCTGGCCGGACAGAGCTTCAATATCGTTCTCAGCTCGATGCCGATCATCCTGTTCGCGGTAGGCAGCGCCTACAGCATCCACATCCTCTCGCACTACTACGCACATCGCGACGCCCTCGGCCGTGACGAGGCGCTGCGCACGACGCTGGTAACCCTGGGCCCGGTAGTACTGGCTGCCGGACTCACCACCGTCGCCGGCCTGCTGTCCTTCGTAATGATGGATATCGAGCCCATGCGCACCTTTGGGCTGTTCACCGCGCTCGGAATCCTCTCGACCCTGGTCCTGTCGATTACCTTTGTGCCGGCCATCATCCGCATCACCGATCTCAAGCGCCGGTCCCCCCCCACCGGCAGCTTCACCGCTGCCATGGCACGCCTGAGCTGCGCTGTGGTGGAGAACCGCAGAGCCGTCAGTGGGGCGGTCATTGTGTTGGTCCTGCTTGCTGCAGTGTTTGCCGGACGAGTCGACGCACGCATGGATCAAAGCTCGTTCTTCTCGGAAGGCAGCCCCCCCGATCTCAGCGAGACCTTCCTCGGCGAGCACTTTGGCGGCTCCCAGTTCATCCAGGTGCACGTCCGGGGCAACATGAAGAGTCCGCAGGTCCTGCGCGAATTGCAACGAATCGGCGACCTGATCCGCATCGAGCCTGGCGTCACCGACGTGATGCATGTCGGCCTCGCCGTATCGCTGGCAAACGAGGCGATGGAAGGGACCCGGCGGATTCCCGACAGCGCCGAGAAGATCGGCCTTCTCTATGGCCTGATCCAGGGCAACAAGGCCGTCTCCCAGTTGGTGAGCGATGCTCGCGACGAGGCTCTGCTCCAGGTCAAGGTCGCCCTGACTGGCGCCGAGGACGTCGAGGAACTGCTCGGCAAGATCGAGGTACTGGTCGCCGACACGGCGCTACGCAGCTACCGGGTTGCCGATCGTGCCCAGGACGCCGAGCCGGTGGCTGCACGTCTCCACGAACTGGTCCTGCTGCGGATCCGAGCCCTGCTGACAGAGTTCGCAGTCGGCCTGAACATGGGCGATACAGACCGCATTGCTGCACTGCTCAAGGGGAATCGGCCCGAGCCCGCACAGGATCGAATCCTGGCCTCATTGGAGAGGTTCATCCGCTCCGAAGAGTGCGTCGCGGACCTGCCCAAAGATGATCCCGAGCTTGCCACCCGCCTCGCCGCTGGACTCGCCGCCCTGGGCCCCGGCCCGCAGGACGATGCCGTGGTCGCCGCCATCCGCGTTGCCGTTCTTGCAACGCCCACAGCAGCACCGCCAGCCACCGACGCGGCGAGCGAATCACAGTTGGCCCTCATCGATGACCTGGACTTCTCCGTGGCCACCGCACTGCGCGAGACCTGGAGCCAGGAAAGCGCGAAGGCAGCGGCAGACGGCCTCATCACCGCAAGCGGGCTGGTGGTGCCCGAAGGTGATCCGGGGCAACGCTTGCGAGCGCGGCTGGCCGCCACACTGCTCGACCTGGACCTCGACTCGGCAATGCTACCCGTTGCAAACACTGCCGCCGAAAGCAGCGTCGAGTGGCAGGTCAGTGGGCTGCCTGTCCTGCACCGGGGACTGTCCCGCAGCGTGACAGCCAACCAGACACGAAGCCTCGCTGTCGCGCTGCTCCTGGTTTTGATCCTGATGACCTTGTTCTTCCGGTCCTTCAAGGCAGGAATGCTCGCGACATCACCGACCGCCTTCACCCTGCTGCTGGTGTTCGGGGCCATGGGCGCACTGGGAGTCCACCTGGACATCGGCACCTCCATGTTGTCGAGCATCATCATCGGTGCCGGAGTCGATTATGGGGTGCACCTGCTCGCGGGCTGGCGAGCGAGCGACGAACAAGGGCTGAAGGTTGCGGCTCACAATGCAGCCCACGATACGTCGGAGGCAATCTGGACCAACGCGGCGATGGTGGCCATCGGCTTCTTCGTGCTCACCCTGGGCGAGGCCCGGCCACTGCAGAACGTCGGTGCACTCACCGCATCGGCCATGATCACGGCAGGAGCCGCTACCTTTGTGGTCATTCCCATGCTGGCACGCCGGTGCCGCTACACTGCACACTGAGTCTGCCCGGTTCGCAGCCCCTGGAGAGAGCCGCTATGAGAGTTGCCGCTACTGCCATACTCAGCATTTCAGTGTCACTGCTGTTCTGCCTACCCGCCCTCGCCGCAACCGGCGATGAAGTCATCAAGATGATGGATGCCGCAGCCACCAGGGCCAGCGACCAGTTCTTCGAGTACGAGGTCATCAACGCCAATCCCGGCAAAGATCCGAAGATCATGGTCCTCCAGGTACACATCAAGGGCGACAAGCGAATGACAGAGTTCCTCGCACCGGGCGATATGAAGGGCACCAAAGTGCTGGTTCGCTCGCGTACCGAGGTCTACATCTACCTGCCCGCCTACAACAAGGTGCGGCGCGTCGCCAGCCATGCCACCAAGGGCGGCTTTCTCGGCACCACCTACAGCAACGAAGACATCTCGACCATCACCTACGGAAACGTCTACGCGGGCAAGCTGGTCCAGGAGAACGAAGCACACTGGACGGTCGAAGCCACGCCGCGCGAGGGCGTCAAGGCCATGTACAGCAAGCTCATCTTCTCGATCCGCAAGGACTACAGGCACCTGTCCGAGGTGCAGTACTTCAACCACAAGGGCGACCACATCAAGACCGAGACCCGCACCGAGTACAGCTGCCAGGACGACATCTGCAACGCAGGCGTCATGAAGATGGTGGACCACCGCCGCGGCAACGCTTCCACTGAGTTCCAGCGCCGGGACTGGCGGGTGAACACCGGGGTCAGCGACAGCCTGTTCAGCAAACGCAACCTGCAGCCCTGAACAAAGCTCGGGAGGACCTGCAATGAAGCCTGTGAGCACGACCCTGGTTCGACAGCCTCTGCTGATCGCAATGCTCTCCCTGCTCGCAACGGGGCTGCTCACGGCGAGCCTCACAGCAACCGCCGCCGCAGAGGATGCCGCCGCCCCAACCGAAGGGGAAACCGGAACACAAGGCGACGATGATGACTCTGCAGCAG
>CAZBDA010000019.1:0-17224 GCA_964490445.1 uncultured Rickettsiales bacterium
GTCCTCGATCCCGGCCACACGGCCCCCGAACCCACGGAGGACATGGACGGTTACGAGGATCTCGAGGGCGGCCCGGAGCCCGACAACGACTTCGAGGGCATTCGCGACTCTGATGACTTCTGTCCCGAGGATGCCGAGGACGTGGATGGATTTGCCGATGACAACGGTTGTCCTGATGACGACAACGACGGCGACGAGATCCTCGATGTGGATGATTCCTGCCCCGACGAGGCCGAGGACAAGGACGGCTACCAGGACGACGATGGTTGTCCCGAGCCGGACAACGACGAGGACGGGGTGCTGGACGGGATCGACAAGTGTCCGCAGGAGGCTGAGGACAAGGACTCCTGGCGGGACCTCGATGGTTGCCCGGATCTCGACAACGACTCCGACGCAATCGACGACGCAAAGGACCTGTGTCCTAATGACCCCGAGAACCGAAATGGTGTTCGGGACGACGATGGCTGTCCCGACGATGTGCTTGTCGTGATCCAGGGGGACAGCCTCAAGCTGCTCGGAGAAATCTCCTTCTCGTCTCGCGGCAGCTCACCGCGCAAGGGATCCGCTGCGACGCTCACCGCGGTGCGGCGACTGCTGCAGGAGCACCAGGAAATCACCAAGCTGCGCGTGACGGTCGTAGCGCAGCGGGTCAAGGGCCGCACCGACGCCCGTAAGCTCGCCGACAAGCGAGCCCAGGCGGTGATCAAGCAACTCGTCCGAGGCGGCGTGGATGCTGCTCGCCTGGCCTCGGGCGGGGCTTCTTCTACCTCTCCGGTGGCAACAAAGGAGGGCGAAGCGCCCGCAGCGCTGGTGGAATTCACTATTATTGCCCGTTCAACGAACGCGTCGAACGAGGGGGTTGCCCCCGCAGGTGATTGAGTGCCGTGAGCAAAACTCGGGATCCCGTTTCCCTGACAGAAGAGTTGATCTCCTTCGACACGGTCTCCGACCTGCCGAATGAGGCACTGTGTGCCTACCTGGAGCAGCTCCTCGAGCCGCTCGGTGCGCAGATCAGTCGCTGCAGCAAGCCCAATGAACCCGGCCAGGTGAACCTGCTGGCACGACTGGGTCCCGATCAGTCCGGTGGCCTCGCCCTTGCCGGGCACACCGACACGGTGCCGTACAGCGCCGAGATGCGCTCGACCATCGCCCCTGAGCGGGACGGACGCCGGCTCTACGGACGCGGTGCCTGTGACATGAAGGGCGCCATTGCCGCCATGGTCCATGCTGCTGCTCGCGTCGATCGCAGCGCCCTGCGCCGGCCACTTTGGCTGGCGTTTACCTTCCAGGAGGAAATTGGTTGCCACGGCGCCAAGCTCCTGGAGCGCCTGGCACCGCTGCCAGTGGAGCAGTGCATCATCGGCGAGCCCACGGGGTTGAGGCCGGCCGTTCGTCACAAGGGCTATGCAGCCGGGCTGTTTCGTCTGCGCGGCACGCCCTGCCACTCTTCTGACCCCAAGCAGGGAGCCTCTGCGATCCACGGCGCGGCCAGGGTCATCGATTCGCTGCTCGGCCTGGCGGACGAGTGGCAGAGCAGGGGCCAGCCGAACTGTGGCCTGGTACCTCCCTGGACGACCATGAACATTGGCTTGGTCAATGGTGGCAGTGCCCGCAACGTCGTGCCTGAGCATGCGTCGTTCGTGCTCGAGGTCCGACCGCTGCCCGGTCAAGACGCCCAGGCACTCTTCGACGAAGTATCCGAGCGGGCGCAACGTGCGGCCAGCAGTCTCTCCGGAGTCTCCATCGAGTTCGATTCCCACGAGCAGGACGAGCCCCTCGCTACGGACCCCGAGTCGAGCCTTGTGCGCTGGCTGGTCGAGCGGACCGGCGAGCAGACCATCACCGTCCCGTTCTACACTGAGGGCCCCACGTTTCAACGGATGGGCGCCTGTACCTGCATCTGTGGTCCCGGTGAGATTGCCCAGGCGCATCGCGAAGACGAATGGGTCGAACTCGACGCCCTGGAGGCTGCTTCCGACCTCTACGTCGATGCGATCAAGGAGTTCTGCACATGACTTCCAAGACGAGCACCCGCAAGACCCCGAGCAAGAAGACCCCGAGCAAGAAGAGCGGCAAGAGCCGGAAGGCGAACTCCGACAATCCCTACCTGGTTCAGAGCGAGCCGTACTACGTGCCGACGGGCAAGGAGGTGGAGGTCTTCGAGGAGGCGTCCCGGCAGCAGTTCGGGGTCCTGCTCAAGGGGCCGACGGGATCGGGCAAGACCCGTTTCGTCTCGTACATGGCCTGGAAGCTGCGGCGGCCCTTGATCACGGTCGCCTGCCACGAAGACCTGAGTGCGTCGGACCTGGTGGGTCGCTACCTGTTCGTCGACGGTGCCACGGTGTGGGTGGATGGCCCCCTGTCCATGGCCGTCAAGATGGGTGCGATTTGCTATCTCGATGAGGTGGTCGAAGCCCGTAACGACAGCCTTGTCGTCATCCACCCGCTGGCTGATGACCGTCGTATCCTGCCGGTCGAGAAGCGCAGCGAGGTGTTGCACGCTCCCCCCGAGTTCATGCTCGTGGTCTCCTACAACCCGGCGTACCAGTCGATCATGAAGGACCTCAAGCAAAGTACCCGACAACGCTTCGTCGGGCTGTCGTTCGAGTATCCGGACCGCGACCTGGAGACTGAGATTGTAGCCCACGAATCGGGTGTCGACCGCGAGACGGCAGGCCACCTGGTGCGTGTCGCTGACCGGATCCGCAAGCTGAAGAACCATGGTCTGGACGAGGGGGTGAGTACCAGGCTCCTCATCTACGCCGGCAAGTTGATGGCGGCAGGCGTCGAGCCTGCTGCCGCGTGTCGAGCCACGATCGTCGAGCCGCTTTGCGACGACCGGGACCTGCAACGTTCGATGGTTGAGGTAGTGCGTGATTTCTTCTAGCCGCCTGGCCTGCTAAGCACGTCAATTGGCAGCCGGCTGGGCTTTGCTGGGCTAAGATCCTTGCATGGCGGGCGACGACGACAACCCGAAAGGTGGTGGCAAGGGCCTACGTGGGCGCTTGCGCGGCCTGTCCCTGGGTGAGGCTGCCGAGTTGTTGGTGCTGGCCCGCGACCGCATCCGGGAAAATCCTGTCGAGCACGCCAAGGCTGCCGCTGACGTCACCCGACTGCTGTCCGAAGCTCGCGCTCGGCTCGACGCCCACGGCTTTGCCGCGATGCAGCGCACGGTGCTGGTGGTCGCCCGTCGCGACTGGGCTGCTGCTGCGGTACTCGCCGAAGCCCTGCAACCGCTGGTAGAGGCGCATCCCGACAGTGTGGATTGGGTCGGCGAGGCGGTGGCCAGGGCTGTCCACTCCGATCGTACGTTGGCGCGACAGCTTGCCCGCGTGTTGCCTGACTGCGCGGCGCAGGTGCAGGATCGGTCGGCGCGATCACGCATCATTACGGCCCTGGCTGATCTTTGTCGTCGCCACCCGGGCCTGGGCCTGGCCGCCCTGCCTACGGTGAAGAGTCTGTTGGCCGAGGGCTCCGAGCAGGGTCTTGCCACCTTCCTCGAAGACGCCCTGGATCGGGCCTCCCGCAGCGAGTCAGTAGCGCGGTCCTTTCTGCTCCGTGAGAGCCGCTCCGGCCAGGACGCCTGGAATTCGCGCAAGGATGGCTTGCCCTTGGAGGAGGTCGCCAGGACGCTGCAGCTTTATGCCGAGGCGCACCTCGGTCGACCGATCCAGGTCCGGAGTACCAGTGAGCTGCCGCAGGGGGTTCCCCTGGCGGTTGGCACCGTTGCGCTGACGGATGGTTGGACGCTGTTCCTCGTGCCTCGCGTCGATCGCTTCGAGGACGACGCACTCAACTTCCGGCTCTACAAGGTCGCCTCCGCCCACGAGGTGGGTCGCATCGAGTTCGGCACCTTTGAACTGGATCCATTCGCGGTTCCCGGGATCGATGCTATCGACCTGAGCCCGGCGGCCGAGGACGAGGCCGTGCAAGGCGGAGAGGAGCCTCCCAAGGCTGGCTCAGTCGGCCCCGTCGAACGGTTTGCCGGTCGCTTTCCCGAGGCTGATCTGGCCCGCCGACTGCTGCTGTTTGCTGAGGATCTACGTGTCGATGCCTGTCTGCGTCGGACCTATCCTGGACTCGCGCGCGATCTCGAGACGATCAGCGATGCAGATCGTGACTTCCGGCCGGATCTTGACGAATTGGAGGGTGCGGGGCTGGTGCTCGAGGTCCTGGCGCGGTGGCTCTGGTTCGGGGAATCTCTGCCCGAGGGCGATCTCTATCGTCGCTTCCACGAGGCCTCGTGGCTGCTGGAGGCGATGCGCCATCCCGGAGCGACGGTACAGGACTCCGCGGGCGTAGCTGCAGTGCTGTATCCCTTGTTGGGGGGCGACGGGGGGCCTGCTGGCCGCTCCGAGGAGGCAGGTGACGCCATCGAGTCCCTGACGTTGGTGTTCGAGGCACGGGGCCTTGGCAACCGCGACTCGAGCAGCGGGGGACTCGGCGGCGGAGAAGCTGGCGAAGACTACGAGGACATCTTGATCCCCGGCGGTGTGCCGGACGGCGGTGATGACGGGGTCGCTGGAGACTCCGACGAAGGCAGCGATGGTGTCGCGGGCGGTGATCGCGGGGCGTCCTTGCCGGCTGGCGGTAGATTTTCCCACGGCGAGGTCCTCGGTGATGTCGACACTACCCGCAGGGAGGAGCTCGAAGCACGGGCGCGGCGCATCCAGGCGGCCCTCGAAGCGCGTGGCATGCCCGTGTCGCTGTCCGAAATCCTGGAGATCCTGGAGGTCGGCCCCGACATTTCCGACCAGAGCATCGAACGCAACCTTGCCGAGATGCTTCGTGGAGTTGGCCGTGGCTCTGAGGATCATCGGCAAGCCAGCGGTGATGTGGATGGTGATCGCGAGCCCGGCCTGAAGGTCTTTCGCTACCCCGAGTGGGACGAGCAGATCTCCGACTATCGGCCTGCCTGGTGCAAGGTGTGGGAGCGACATGCGGTCGGCAATGCCCAGGTCTTCGTGGATTCCGTCCTCGCGGAACACGGCGTCGCCGTTCGGCGTCTTCGACGTGAATTTCAGATGCTGCGCCCCGCTGCCCTGGGACTGCAACGTCGTGCGGCGGAAGGCGAGAGCGTCGACCTGGACGCCCTGGTCGACGAACTCGTGGATCGCAAGATCGGTCGCGGCGGGGACGGACGAGTCTATAACCGCAGCCAGCGGAAGACGCGCGATGTCGCGGTGGCCTTTCTGGTCGATTTGAGTGCGTCTACGCGGGAGAGCGTCGGAAGCCAGGGCAAGTCGGTGGTGGAGGTGGAGAAGGAGGCACTGGTCCTGATGTCAGAGGCTCTCGAAGCCCTCGGCGATCGCTACGGGATCTTCGGCTTTTCCGGGCGCGGTCGTGAGATGGTCTCCTTTGACGTGTTCAAGGACTTCCACGAACCACTCGGTCAGATCGTCCGCGGTCGAATCGGTGCGATGACCTATCGCATGGAGAACCGAGACGGCGCCGCCATCCGTCATGCCACCAGGCGACTCCTGCAGGTAGACGCCCGTACCCGCCTGCTGGTTCTCCTGTCGGACGGCAAGCCGCTGGACTGCGGCTGCGACCTCTACCAGAGCAGCTATGCCCAGTCTGATACGCGCATGGCTCTTCGCGAGGCACGCAACTCGAAGGTTCATCCGTTCTGCATCACGGTGGACCCCGCCGGCGAGGACTACCTGCCGAGAATGTACGGGGACGTGCGGTACGTGGTTATCGACAGCGCTGACCAGCTACCGATGCGCCTACCCGCCCTGTACCGCAAGCTGACCTCGCGCTAGTTGGCAGTGCAGGAGTCCGAGACCGTCGTGCCTGAGCGATGTTCCTGTCGGCAGCGCTCGAGGCGAGAGGTGATTTCCTGGACCGTGATCATCGCCTCACGGAGCGCGGCGTCGCTGCCTTCGGCAAGTCCGCTGATCGCCTGCCTGTAGGATCGCAAGGAGCGGTTCATCAACTGCAGCTCCAGCTCCTGCAATGGGTCTTGATGCTTGCACTCACGCCGCATTTGTTCGGCTTTCGATAGGGACGAACGCAGCGCGTCGAGGGCCTCTGCGCCGAGAGGCTCAGTCGTCCGCCCCGCATCTCCCATCACCTGCACCGCCACGTTCTGCATGGCTCGCTCGAGGCTGGCAACACAACTGTCGTTTCCGGGGGATTGTGCGAGGTACTCGCCATTCCAGAATGCGCCGAGCACAGGCAACTCAGCGACCCACTTCGCCAGGCCTCGCTCGTAGACGCTGGCGGTCTTGTTGATCTCGGTTCGGGGTCGGCCGTCCTGCAAGGCCTCGGAGATGCTGCTGATTGCCAGCCAGAGTCGCTTCAGCAGGCCAGCTTCGTAGTCCAGCACAGTGCGCGGCATGCCCTCGTCGAGATCGCGACGGGCTCCGGCGCAGGCTCCCCAGCGGATGTCCCATTCCGTGCGCGCGTCTTGAAAATCTGCCAGGTACTCAGCGCTTTCGCGAGCATTCTCGCGCATGAGTTGCCACTGCCCGCCCAGGTTGTTGAGCAGGCGGATCAGAGCCTGGCAGCTGTGGCGCGCCGAGACTGCTGCATCGAGGTCGCTCTGCTGCAGGCCCTGGACAGGGCCTTCCTGGCCCGACAGCGGGTTGTCCTGGGCCTGCGCGCTGGTGGCTCCGAGTAGCCCGAGGGCTACGATCAGCGAGGTCAGGCACCGGTGCATGGTCGTGCCGCTCACTCGCTCTACTCGGCGGGCTTCAGCGTCGCCTTCCGGATCTGCCGTTTCTGCATGGCCCGTAGCTTCACCTGCAGGCCCTGGAGCGCCTCGCTCTCCTCGTCGTTCTTGACCAGGGCCATCAGCTTGTAGAAGTACAGCGAAAGGCCGCGTTCGGCTTCGACGGTCTCACACGAATCGCCAGTGCAGGACAACTCGTCGATCTTGAAGTCGTAGCGTTGCATCTTGCGGTCGAGTGCATAGTGGGAGCCCTTCCTGTCGGATGTGCCCAGGTACAGGCGAGTTGGGTGCTTGACGGTGCACTCCCAGGTGATCGGCTCACCCAGTTCGGCACCTTCGGAATAGCAGTTGATGCCATCCATGAACGTTACTTTGTCGCTGGTCATCGTCTTGATGTTGGCCCATGGGGTAGTGAACTCGTGGACTTCATCGACGATCACGCCGAGTTCGACGGGCTCGCTCGCGGACGTGTCCTTGCCGTCTTCATCGACTGCCTGGATGCGAATTACCTTGCCCTGAACCCGGGTTCCATCGACCAGCGTAGCGTCGATGAGCAGCGGCGCGATGCTGGGTGGGGCCTCGGGGCAACCGTCTTCATCGTCCCAGCCATCGACGTTCTCAGCCTCGTCGGGACAGGCGTCCTCAGCATCCTTGATCTTGTCGCCGTCGTTGTCGTCGTCCGGACAGCCGTCGTCGTCTTCGAATCCGTCGATGTCTTCGGCCTGCTCGGCGCACTTGTCGTCGGCATCGACTACGCCGTCGGAGTCGCCGTCGGGCGGTGGGGGAGGGGGCTCTTTAGCGGCAGCCTTCTTGCCGAACGGGAAGCCAGGCTTCTTCTTCTTCTTCTTCTTCTTCTTCTTCTTGTGGTGTGTGGCGAGCGCGCCGTCATCCACTTGGACCTGGAGACTGGATGCTGCGTTGGGCTGGCCGGGTAGCAACAGGAGCAGGCCGGCGAGCAACAGGCAGAGTCGGGTCATTGGAAGAGTTCTCCAGGGCTGGGTTGGCTGAGGCCGGCAAGTCTAACTGATCACTGCCAGACTGGGAAAAGGCTGCCCGTGCGGCGGCGAGGGCGTCGTCGATGGTGTGCAGATCGTTCAGCATGCGTCGGAAGCTGCCTTTCCCCGCGCTGCCCTCGACGTAGTGCAGCAGGTGGCCGCGCATGGCGGCGACTCCGCGCCCCTCCGCTGTGCGGCGTTCGCGCTCCTTGTGGGCCCACTGGTGGGATGAGTCCACCGAACCACGCAGGTGTCTCTCGAGCATGTCCAGGCGGTCCGCATCGGTCGGTAGGACCGATTCCAGTCCGTTCCAGGCGCGCGTGATGTTTCGGAAGATCCACGGGTTGCCAAGGGCGCCCCGGGCAACCATCACTGCGTCTACTCCGGTTTCGTTGCGCATGTGCAGCGCCGCTTGCGCGTCTCGGATCCCGCCGTTGCCGAGCACTGGGATCCCCACGGCCTCTTTGATGTCGGCGAGGAGCCGGAAATCCACCCGACCTTCGTGTTTTTGTGCCCGCGTCCTGGCGTGGACCGCCACCGCGCTGCTGCCTCCGGCCTCGATGGCGCGACTGACTTCGACAGCGTTGATCTCTCCGTCGCTCCAGCCGGCCCGTATCTTGGCGGTCACTGGCAGGGAGACGGCGTCGTGGACGGCCCGAACCAGGCGTTCTACCAGCCGCGGATCGCGCATCAGAGCTGCGCCTTCGCCACGGGATACGATGCGTGTTACCGGACAGCCCATGTTCAGGTCGATCATGTCGCAGAGGACGTTCTCCTCGACCCAGCGGGCAGCTTCTGCCAGTTGCTCGGCCTTGGCTCCATACAGTTGGACCGCGATGGGACGTTCGCGGGGGTCAGTTTCGACCAGGCGCAGTGAGCGCCGACCACCACGAAGCAAGCAACTGGCCGAAACCAGTTCGGTGTAGACGAGGCCACAGCCCTGCTCTTTGCATAGCAGCCGGAAGGTGAGGTCGGTGAAGCCCGCCATCGGCGCGAGCACGGCCGCTTCGCGGATGTCGATGGTGCCGATGCGCATGGCCATGCAGCCCGGATAGCAGGGCTGCTGCAGCACCACAAGGACTCAGTGGCCCGGGTTCGACGCCGAAGGCTGCTGTCTTGCCGGCCAAGGAGATTGTGTCTGGCTGAGCCCAGGGTTACAGTTCGCGACCTCGACGAGCTGCTCGGACCCGATGAAACGACTGCAACCCATCCTTCTGCTGCTGCCGCTATTTGCCCTGCTGGGCTGGTGGCAGTGGCACTACGTGGGCTACGTCAAGGACGACACCTTCATCTCCATGCGCTATGCGCGCAACCTGGCGATGGGGCACGGCCTGGTCTTCAACTACGGTGACCGCCTCGAAGGCTACACGAACTTCCTGTGGGTCTTGCTTACCGTTCCGGCGTACTGGTTGAAGGTCGACCCGCTGCACTGGGTCAAAGGGATGTCCTGCCTTTTCGGGCAGTTGGGCATCGTCGTCACGTGGGCGCTGGCGCGTCACCTGGGCGGCGGACGATCGCTGCTGATCCCGTGGGTTGCAGCCGCCCTGTACGCTGCCAGCCCGACGGTCATCCTGTGGTCCATGGCCGGCCTCGAGCCGACCATGGTGGCGGTGCTGTGCGGTGCTGGGACGCTGTACGCCATGCGCCTGTTCAGCCGCGAGGAGGACGAGCTTCCCGCCACGCGGTTGGCGGTGCTCTCGGCGCTGCTACTTGCGGCTGGGGGCCTTGCTCGGCCAGACGCCCACGCCGTCATCATCGTCGCCGGTTGTTTCGCCATCGTAGATGCGCTGCGTAGGGCCGAACTGCCGAGGCCCTGGTTGATCTGGGCTGCGGTCATTCTCGCGGTCCTGGTTCCCTATCACCTGTTCCGTTTCCAGTACTTCGGCGACTGGTTCCCCAACACGGCCTATGTGAAGGCCGGTGCCGGGCCCGAGGTGATGGAGCGAGGCTACGGCTTCGTGAGAGGCCTGCTTGGTTTCTCAGCGAACTCGGGGATTTTTGCCCTTGCCGGCTTGTCGGCGATCTCGGCTCTTGCGACTGGTGGTCGACGTGTTGCGCGTCTGTGGGGTCTTGCCCTGGCGCTGGTGTTCATGGCCTACATGGTTCGCATCGGTCGTGACGAGATGAAGTGGTTCCGCCTGTTCCTGCCGGTCTTCCCGTTGGTGGTGGCGCTGGGTGCGGATGGCCTGGGCCGCCTCGCCGGCTGGCTCGCCTCGGCAGCAGGCGGGCTGCGTGATGTCCTCGATACAAAGCTGGTGGACCCGATGGCTTCCACCCTTGCGGACCTGCTTCTGCAAAAGCTGCTGCCTGTATCGCTGATCCTCGCCGCCGCCGCCGTTGGTGTCGGTGTCGACCTGGAGATCGCCGAACAGAAGCGGGAGTGGCACAACGCCTACGTGCGCTCCAGCGAGGCGTCCTTCCAGGCCATGGGGCGCTACATTGCCAAGCGCTCGGATCCGGGAGAGGTGGTCGTGTTCCAGGATATGGGTGCGGCTCCGTTTCGGGCACCCGATCAGCGCTGGGTCGATACCATCGGCATCCTCAACCGGACGGTTGCCCGCGAGTTGGCAGCGATCGGGATGAACCCGTTCATGCGCGGCATCAAGCTCAGGCAGCCCGGCGGACCCGACCAGGTCCGGGCTTTCGAGGCGAAGATCCGGGACTACGTGTTCGCGCAGGATCCCGACTGGATCGCGTTTGTTGCCTACATCCCCAAGAAGCAACGCCGCAGGTTCCGCAATGCCTACAACAAGATCCGCGATGGTCGCAAAGACCACCAGGTGATAGGTGATCTCGAGGTCGAGGCTCACTTCCGTCCGAAGATTGAACGGAACACCCACGCCAAGGGCATCGCCCGGGACGCGCGTTTCCAAGAGGGCTACCGCTTCGAGCGAGTCTGGAAACGCGACCCGAAGCTACGCACCTGGGGCAAGCGACGCGGCTATTGGCTGGTGCTGTACCGCAAGGACAAGGGGCTCTGAGGTAGTCTCCGGAAATGGGTAGTAGCACCGGTCGTATCTTTCGCGTTACCACCTGGGGAGAGTCTCACGGCGGCGCCGTGGGCTGTGTGGTCCAGGGCTGCCCACCGGGTCTCGAGTTGGATCTTGGCGCGGTGCAGCGGCAACTGGACCGGCGCAGGCCGGGCCAGAGTGACCTGGTCAGTCAGCGACGCGAGACGGACGAGGTGCGGGTTCTGTCGGGCCTGGAAGGCTCGTTGACCCTGGGCACTCCCATCTGCATGGCGGTGACCAACCAGGACGCGCGGCCCGAGGCCTACGAGAAGATCCGCGAGGTCTTCCGTCCATCTCACGCAGACTTCACCTACCAGGCGAAGTACGGGATCCAGGCATCCAGCGGCGGTGGACGCGCCTCAGCACGCGAGACCGTGGGACGCGTTGCTGCCGGTGCGGTGGCCAGGCAGTTGCTGGCCCGTGATCTGGGAATTGAGATCGTTGCCTGGGTCGACCAGGTGAGTGACCTGGCCCTATCAGCGGATGCGATCGACGAGGCAACGCTGAGTGAAGCCGAAGTGGATGCTGATCCCACCCGCTGCCCACATCCCGAGACGGCCGAGCAGGTCAGGACGCTGATTGAGACAGCCCGAGGAGCTGGTGACTCGCTTGGTGGTGCCATTCGCTGCGTGGTGCGTGGTGCCCCCGCGGGGCTCGGTGAGCCGGTCTTCGACAAGCTCGAGGCGCTGCTCGCGCAGGCCTGCCTGAGCATCCCTGCCGTCAAGGGCTTCGAAGTTGGCAGCGGCTTCTCGGGCATCGTAATGCGCGGCAGTGAACACAACGACGCCTTCGTGCCCGGAGAGGGCGGCGGCGTGCGCACCCGCAGCAACTATTCCGGTGGAATTCAGGGTGGCATCAGCAACGGCGAGCACATCCGGCTGCGGCTGGCATTCAAGCCAGTATCGACGGTGTTCGTCGAGCAGGACACGGTCAGCCGAGACGGCGAGGCGGTTCGTCACCAGAACACGGGGCGTCATGATCCCTGCGTACTGCCTCGTGCCGTCGCTGTGGTCGAGGCGATGGTTGCTCTCGTGCTGGCAGACGCGTACTTGCTGCAGCGAGCCGTGCGCAGCCCCTGAGGGCAGCGGCTCAGCTGGTACGAGGGAGTAAGACTACAACTGGTCGTTGTAAGAAGGCCCGCCCTCGGCCCCGTGACTCGAGGTCGAGTTGACCGGGTAGAACTCTCGGGCTGGCCAGGACAACTCGCCAACCTTCCAGATCTCGCCGTCCTGTAGGGGGCTGGGGGTCGTGACGGGGCCACCGCCGATCTCCTGGCCCAGAACGCTGATCGTGACGGTCGCTTCCGCGGGCTGAGCGCCATCGGGGCCGAGCAGCAACTGGGTATGGTCGGAGTAGTAGTGCACCCAGATGCGGTAGTTCCCCACCTCGCTGCAGTCGCCAGCAGCGACACCGGCCTCATCGCAGGTATCGGGAGGCAACTCGAGCAGGATGGTCTCGCGGAACGGGCCTTCGCCCTCACCGTCGGAGTCGGCGAGCAGCAAGGGATTGTCCAGGGCCATCGATGGGTCTCCCCAATCGGGATTGGGAGCCCAGGAGAAGCAGTCACCGGCGGTGCTGCCATCGGTGGTCGAGTAGGAACCGAAGTAGTTGCCATTGGGTGCGATCAGGTGCAGGTCCAGGTCTGATCGTGCGGTGTTCCACTCCAACTCCACTTGCAGGCTGGAGGGTGGCACCGCCTGGACGACCACGACGGCGGGCAGGGACGGTAGCTCCTTGGTGTCGATGACCACCAGGTTGAGTCGGTAGGTGCCGAGCAGGTCGGGTACGAAGTTTGCCAGGGCCGACTCAAGGGTTTCCGTCTCGGGATCTTCGTCGGGGATGACGATGGATTCGTTGGTCACCGTACTGCCCTCGGGGACGGCTTCGAAGCTCCACTGGTAGATGAACTCCTCGACCTCGTTGTCGGGGTCTCGTGAGTCGCTTCCGTCCAGGCCTGCGGTGTCGCCGAGGACGGTGTATCCGAGGCGCTGTACCGACTCGTCCTCAGGGCCGTTGTCGATGGCCGCGACGGCTACTGGCGGACGGTTTGGCAGCAGGCGGACGCCGGAGTCACTGCAGCCCAACAGCGGCGTGATCGCGACCAGGCCGATGGTGAGCACTCCTTTGACAGCGGCCTGGCTGTTCGCAGCCAGCTTCTCTCGCCGACGGATGACGAACAGTCCGACCAGCAGCATGGCGAGGAACGACAGGCTGTCGCTGGGCGAGCCGCCCACGGAGCAGCCGCCGTCGGTACGCAGGGCGTCGTCGGTATTGACGGGAGCCGGTGCGGCGTCGGTGCTGTACAGGAAGGGATAGCCGGGGTGAGAGCGCAGGCCATCGGGGTTCTCGACGACCAGGTCTACCCAGCCCTCGGCGTGTGCCGGGACATTGATCTGGATTTCCTCGCCGCCCTCGAGGGTCGCGGCATTGGTGCCTTCCAACTCTTCCTCAGCATCGATGAACAGGACCCGCGCGCCGTCGGCAAAACCGGTGCCGCGAACCCGGATCAGGGCGCCTCCACCGGGATTGGCCGGGGTGTTCGGACCCACCGCAGTGACGCGGGGCGGGGCGCTGCCTGCGCTAAAGTCCCAGTAGGTAAAGCCGGCGTCGAGGGTGGTCTCGTCGGTGCCGCGGACCAGCCGGATGTCGATGGGTCCCTTGTAATCGGCAATGCCATCGCCGTCGGTGTCGGGAGCCTCGGGGATGCCTTCGATGCGCAGGCGGTCACCGCCGGTCTCGACCACGGTATTGGCAGTATCGACCAGGGTACCGTCCCAGTAGACCGAGGTGTCGTGGCTGAAGTTGGCGCCGTTGAGGGTTACGGTGATGCCGCCGTCGAGGTCGCCTTCCTTGGGGCTCGCGTAGGCGAGTCGCAGGGGCTCGTCGGGGGTGTCGTCACCTGTCCACGGGCCATCGGGCACGTCCTGCTCGCTGAACGCGAAGTTGTCCAGCAGCACAGCGCTGTCCCAGACGCCGTCGCCAACGTCATAGATCTCGAAGCTGAGCGTCATGATCTCGCCGGGATCACAGGGGGCGATGGTGGTGACCCAGCCGGTGGCTCCGTCCTGGTCGAAGCCGGTGCCTGGGAGCTGGGAGGGGTCGTTGAAGCTGTCAATGACGAACAGCGCGTTGTTTACCGTGACCGGATTGCCGAAGGCATCGAACACGATCTGACCGTTGTAGGCGTTGCTGGCGAGGAACACCTCGAAGGTGTCGTTGAACGCCGAGCCCACCCACTCGGGGTACTCGCGGCTGAGGAAGTTGAAGTTGAAGGAAAACGAGTTGGCGTAGATCGGCACTTCGATGTTGAAGGTGAGTGTCACGTAATCGCCGGCAGAGGTGTCGGTGCCACCGCTGCCGGGATAGTCGTGGTCGTCGCCAAAGGCGCCGGTGTAGTTGGTGATCTGGTCCACGTTTCCGGTGAACAGCAACCCCATGGTCGGCGCGTTGTAGGGACTGACCACACCCAGGGCTGTGCGGACGTCGAACATCTGCCCCGAGGTCGGGTCACCCGAGGGGCCGGCCGGCGTGGCAATGCTGCCTGAGACCACCAATGACATGTCGATGTCCATGGCGGTAACGACGGCTTCGGGGCTTTGGAATGCAAGGGCCGGCTGCGATCCCACGAGGGTCAGCACGGAAGCGAGCAGGTAGGAGAGCGAACGAGACTTCATGACAGGGCAACTCCCTGCGAGGGTGATGGGGCAAGCTGGTTCAGGGCCCGAATCGGCAGGTCACTCAACCGACGGGCGCCTATATATAGTCGATAAGGGGTAGCACTCACAAGCCATAAGAATGCGGATTGTCGAATCTGTCAAGGTTTTGTCAAGTCCGCTGTCTGCAACGGCCTCCTCTGTTGCGATCCGGGTCGAACATTGCCCGACAACTGTCAGCCGCTCAGACCTCTTCCGCATCCTCGGGATGGTAGGTGTCGTGGACGCTGACGAGCTGCTCCGGGTCCAGCAGAGAGGTCAACGCACTGAGTGCCTCCACTACACGCGCCTGGTCGCTCTCCTCGAGGGTCAAGAGCACTTCCCACCGCGCACCCTGCCAACTCGGGTACGAGCCGATCTCCACGTCGGGAAAGCTCTCGACCACCTGTTCGAGGAGGGGAGCCAATTCGCTCTCACCCTGGGTGGTGACTACAGCTGAGCAGGAAAGCGGTGCACCCGAGAACATGTGCTCGATGGTCTCGAAGCGCCCGCGGAACAGACGCGGCACTCCGGGAAGGATGTACACGTTCCGGAAACGCACGACGGGGAAACTCTGCGTGTCGAGTACCTCGGTGCCGGTCGGGACGAGGGCCATGCGCAGCCGGGCAGGGGTCTTGGGCCCTCGCCAGCGCTCCTCGAGGAAGGCGCGGATCACGGGGTCTTCCTCGAGCTCGACCTCGAACGCTGCTGCCACGCCGGCCATGGTGACATCGTCGTGGGTGGGGCCGACGCCGCCGGAAGTGAATACGAAGTCGGCACCCTGGGCGGCGCTTCGCACTGCGGCTGCAATCTCGTCGATTGTATCGGGCACCACGACGAGCCCCCGACAGCCGACTCCGAGGCGGCGCAACCTGCGCATCAGCCAGGGGCTGTTGGTGTCCTGCACCTTGCCGCTCAGCAATTCGTTGCCGATGACGACGATACGAGCAAATTGTCGGGCGCTGGGCATGGCTGAAACGGCGGTCTTTCTTTGCTGTCTGGGCAGGCCGGGAGGCGGACCGCTGGACAGAGATGGCAATTCTACAGGAAGATATGTGGCCGACTTGCCCGTCGAGGGGTGGAATCTGTGCTTGCCGTGTCGATCTGACGGGAGCGAAATGCGTTGTTCAGTCCTTGCCGTTTCGTTCGCCGCCCTGCTTGCCGGAGGACTGCCTGGCTGCGGCTTGTTTAGCGAAGAAAGCGAGCCGCCGGTGGAGGAGGTCGTCGCGCCGCCCCTGCCGCTACCACCACCGTCGCTTCCCGAGCCAGCTCCCGAGGAGCCTGTGGAGGAGGAGGCTGTAGTCGAGACAGAAGAGCCGGAGCGCAAGCAAAAGCAGCCCCGCCGCTCTCGCTGGAAGAACGTTGTTGCCGCCGAGGAGAAGCCGGCAACGCCGAGCCGAGGCTTGCCTCGGTCGAAGCTGCCCGGACCGAAGCCCAGGCCCGCGGCTCTCAGCAACCAGCAGATC
Organism: uncultured Rickettsiales bacterium; assembly: GCA_964490445.1. Lineage (GTDB taxonomy): Bacteria > Myxococcota_A > UBA796 > UBA9615 > UBA9615 > UBA6601. The sequence goes on from CAZBDA010000019.1 coordinate 15,841, forward strand.
AAGAGCACGATCCTGAAGCGAATCCCCCAGGTCCGCGCCTGCTACGAGCGGGAATTAAAGAAGAATTCGTCGTTAGCGGGTAAGGTGCTCGCCACCTGGACAATTCGACCGGACGGTTCGGTCGAGTCGACGCGTATCAAGAAGAACACGACGGGTAGCCGAGCTTTGCTCCCATGTATCTCCAAGGCAGTCTCGAGCTGGCGCTTTCCCGCTTCGAAGTCCTCTGCTGACGTCGAGTATCCGTTCGTCTTCCGGCCGACGGAGAAGTGGTGATGAGTCCGACCTTGTCAGTTCGTCCCCTGCGGCCTCTGCAGCTGCTGGTCAAGATCCCGGCCGTACTGCTGCTTTGCTTCGGGCTGGTCGGTTGCCCTCCCGTCGAGGAAGCCGACTACTACCAGTTGGCGGTCGGCAACCAGTGGGAGTACTACGTGACCCAGGGCCAGAGCGGCGAGGTCTGGAACATGGAGGTCTTCGACGCTGACGACAACCCCGAGACCGGTCGTGGTGATCTCTACGTGGTCATGAGCCGCACCGAACCGCCCCCGGAGCCCAACCTGCCGTCGCTGACGATTGAGACTCGCAGCTTCAATCTTGCCAGCCAGGAAGACCTCACCGGTTCCGTGGCGAAGCTGATTGGCTGGCAGTACAAGTGGGTAAACAACGATGAGGGCGATCGCAACGAGTACTTCGTCAAGGCCCCCACCTCTCGTGAAGATTGGACGGATGACTGGCAATACGGAGTCAACGGTTCAGCCGGCGGAACCGACTTCTGGTTCTCGGTTTCGGCGTCTTACATGACCGAGCCGGTGGTGACTGGCTACGGCACCTACATCGACTGTATCGAGTACCGCCGCGAGGTTCGCCTCGAACATGACGACGGGACCGAGCAGTACGTAGAACACCTCGAGGCCTGGGCGGCCGGCGTCGGTCTGATTCGCTACACGCTGACTGCCGTCGATGGCGATGTCACCGAGGTCGTACTTCGCACCACCAACGTCGCCGATCTGCCGGGTTCCTGAGGGCGCCGAAGGGGTCGCGCGAAGCTACCTGTCCAGGCACAGGAAGGCCCGTGCCTCGGGCTGAAGCTGTTGCAGCAGCAGTCGCTCCAGGGACTTGCCCGTCTTTCGTCTCTGCTCGGCGTTCACAGCAGTCAGGTTGACCCGGAGCAGCGCGACGCGCTCCTGGCTGTCCATGGTGGGCCCGAAGCCGCCGTCGTTTGGAGACATGCTCAACGCCAACAGCAACTGGGAGATCTCCGAGCGAACCGGCGGAATGAGTGCTTCCCTCACCACCCCCCCCCCCCGGCCGCGGCGGCGGCGGGGGGCCCCCGCGGGGGAGGGGGAGGGGTGGGGGGCCCCCGGCCCCGCCGACGCGGGGCCCCGGG
>CAZBDA010000019.1:17234-62437 GCA_964490445.1 uncultured Rickettsiales bacterium
AATGAGTGCTTCCCTCCCCACCCCCCGCCGCAGTCCGCGGCGGACGAGCTTGACCACGTCGGCGATGGTGAAGGTCTGGGCGACCCCGGGCAGAGCCTCCGCTGCGACCTGGAATCGCTCGATGGCCAACAGCGTCGAGGGCTCCTTGAGGCCACCATCGCGGCCGCTGTCGTAGAGGCCGAACACGGCGGCGCTGGACGGTCCACCCGCGGCATGACGCTGGTAGGCGGGAGTGGTCTTGCCGGTGCCGGTATCCAGTTGCATCGCCAGGGTGCTCGCTTCGGCCTCGCTCTGCTCGGCAAAGACCTGCTCGATTGTGCCCTGCTCGAAGATCTCGAGGGGCAGATGGATGAAGGTGGCCATGTCGCCCGCCCCTGGATCCAGGACATCGCCGCGAGCGAACTCCAGCTGTAGAACCAGGTTGTGGAAGTCGACGCACTGCTCGGCGCTGAACGGGAATTCCTCCCGCGCAATCATCACGCGAGTTCCCATCGCGCTGGTGTACATGATGGGCACTGTGGTCAGGCACTTGACGCTGCGCATGTCATCGATGCTCGCGTCTTCGAAGGCGGCGCAGACCCGGTCGAGCGCTTCGAGCGTGTCGGGATTGAACAGCGGCTGCTTGTTTCGGCTGCGCACTGCGACCAGCGCGTATTTCTGGGGCCCGAAGATGTCGGTGATTTCCTGCCTGCACTCTGCTCGGTTCATCGAAGGTGTCGCCACCTTGGGGCCGCAAGCTGCCCCTGCGACCAACAGCAGAGCGAAGAAGAAGGTCGGTCTCATTGGGTCGCTTTCAGCCTCGGAGCAATGTTCGTGGTCTTGCAGTATACGCCGCCAGGGCAGCAGGGATGCCAGACCCGTGGGGCCCGCTCGATCGCCGTGATCGAACGACCGGAATTTTCGTAGCGAGAAGCACAGTTGTTGCCAATTTGGCGTGACGGAAAACGTAGTGATTCCCCAGGCCTCCGCGTGTCAAGTAGAGGCAATAGAAAGTTATCCACAGTGTGGACAACTTGTGGGAACCGCCGGATCTGGTTGGAATTACAGGAATTACAGGGTGGTCAATTCGCGTCAAATGCCCGAGTAGAAAAGGTATTGAGAAGAAATGGCGGCCGCAACCCCGCCTGCATTGGGCTTGCTTGTTGGTGCGGAGTTGTTGGGGTTCCGACGCTGATTGACGGGCTCCTTCGGGTCCAATAGCTTCGCTTGTCGCTCGGTTGTTCTTTGAAATTGTGGGTCGGAACCTCACCCTCGGAGACCTCGGTTTTCGGTGGTTGGGGAACTGAAAAACACCAGGAGAGGAGCGAGCCCCATTCCGACTGAAGAGTCGGGACGGCGGATACGGATCGCAGAGTCGCTGTCCCAGTGACAGAAACTCTGCGGGGGAACCCTCTGTAGGAAAAACCCCATGGGCATTGCCGATTGAAAAATGTCGGCAGGTCCCGCTAGGCGAAAACCGCCAGGGTCGTAGAAACGGCGAAGGTGGAGCCAAGAGGGCTGGTTGCGCGGTCCTCTGCCGGCTCGAGTGCGAGCTCGGTCGGCCACATGGCGACTACGGGTACTGCAAGTGTCGAAGGGGAAGAGAAGCCTATGTGAGGCTGGTGCTCTGGTTCGAGGTTCGAGCCGCTTGTTTTAAGTGACACGGCTGGTGCTCAGGACCATTGCGAGAACTGCACATACGGCGCGCTGAGGAAGGTGTGAAGTTCATGAGAGGATGGCAACGGGCCGGACCTGACCCCGGACCGCCCTGTCTCTGGGAAAACGTCGAAGGCCAGGCCGAGAGGCTGAGGGCCATGGACGGAGTGGAGGAAGCTGATACGCCACTACCAGGGCCAAGGATCAATACTCTGAAGGATGCACTGACTTCGTGAGCGCGAAGGCCGGACGGGGCGCCAACCGGCCACCTGTGCGCAGTGAGAGTCTTTGGAAGGCGCAGCCCACAAGCGACTTCGAACAACCGCGGCATGGCCGGTCCGGGTTTCCGGGCCGGCCATCTTTCGTTCTGGTGCGCCGGTGCTGAGTTCGAAGATTCAGATTGCCGTGCTGATTGGCTGCTAGGGTCAAGCCGGCTGCCACGCTCGGGGATTATCGGGCACTGGTTGGAACCACGTTTCTGCTTCAGCTATATCGATTGCTGCGGTTTCAAGAAGGCATGGCTGATGCCAGGGTGCAACTCTCTGGACAGTGGCAAGAGGGGTGAGAATGTCGTGAATGAACGCTTCTCCGGACAGGTGGCTCTTGTCAGTGGTGGTTCTGGCGGCATCGGTGCGGCGGTCTGCCGTCGCCTGGCCCGGGAAGGCGCGATCGTCTGGATCGGCTATTGCCAGGGAGAAGCCATCGCTCGCACGCTTGTGGACGACATCGTTGCACAGGGGGGCAAAGCGTATTCTCTACCCCTCGACCTGCGCGATGATGAGAACGTCGTGGCGGCGGCCCGCCAGGTGTTCGACGATCAACAGCGGATCGACGTGCTGGTCAACTCCGCGGGGATCACTCGCGATGGACTGGCATTGGCGATGGACACCGAGCAGTGGGATGATGTGCTGGAGACCAACGCTGCGGGTAGCTTCCGTATCTGCAAGGCCGTAGGCCGCTACATGCTGCGTCGTCGCAGTGGCTCTATTGTCCTGCTGTCGTCGGTGGCTGCGACCCGACCGGGTAGGGGCCACATCAACTATGCCGCCAGCAAGGGAGCAGTCGAGGCGATGACCCGAGCCCTGGCGGGTGAGCTGGCGGCCCGCAACATTCGGGTCAATGCGGTGGCGCCGGGAATCATCGTGACCCCAATGTCCGCGGCCGTGCGTGCGAGCGCCAGCGACATTCTCAAGAATGAGATTCTGCAGGGTCGCTTCGGCGAGCCTGATGAGGTGGCCGGTGCGGTTGCCTTCCTCGCCAGTTCGGATGCTTCGTATATTACCGGCCAGGTGCTCGAGGTGGCCGGTGGCTTCAAGATGTAGGAGGAAGAAATGTCTGCTGTCTTCATCACCGGAGTGACCGGTTTCCTGGGACGACACGTGGCCGCGCGCATGCTGCGGCGCAACGACGTGGACCAGCTTCTGTGCCTGGTGCGCTGCGACGATCGCGATCACGGCCACGAGCGCCTGGTGGAGTCCCTCGCGCGGGTGATGCCCGAAGAGCAAGCGCGCGCCCTCGGCCCTCGCTTGCGGGCTCTTCCCGGTGACCTGTGTGAGAGAGGGCTGGGGCTTTCAGCGGAAGACCACGAGCTGGCGGTTACAACGTCGTCAGCGATCCTGCATTCGGCTGCAGATGTTCGCTTCAACCAGGATCTGGAGGACGCTCGAGCGCGCAATGTGGTCGGTACCAAGGAGGTGGCCAGTCTTGCCCGAGAGGCGCTCGCCAGGGGGGTGCTCAAGCGTTTTGATTGGGTAGGCACTGCGTTTGTGGCGGGTCTCCGCCGAGACCTCGTCGGCGAGACAGAACTCGTCCACGGCGAGGGCTGGAAGAACTCCTACGAGCAGAGCAAGTACGAGGCGGAGTTGTGGTTGCGCGACCAGTGTTCTGATCTGCCACTGACTGTGCTGCGCCCGTCGGTCATCGTCGGCGAGTCCAATACGGGCGCGACCAGCAACTTTGGCATGCTGTATTGGCCGGTGCAGCTCTACGCTCGCGGTTGGTGGCGTACCGTGGTGGGTCGTCCAGAGACGCCCGTGGACCTGGTACCCGTGGACTACGTTGCCGATGCCATCGAATTCCTGACCCGAGAAGGTCAGCAGATCGGTGGTACCTATCACCTGGCTGCCGGCCCAGATGGCAGCCTCACCATCGGCGAGTTGGCAAAGCTCTGCGAGGAGTACTTCGGTGGACGACCGGCCCGCTACATCCAGGCGGCGACCTTCCATCGCTGGGTGCGCCCTGTCGTAGACCTGTTCGTCTGGGGAAAGAAACGCCGTGTGATCCAGTCTGGAGGCCGCTTCTTCATTCCCTACTTCGAGGGGAATCCCCAGTTCGACACGAGCTCCGCAGTGGCTGCCCTCGAGGGCTCCGGGATTGCGACGCCGAGCGTGCGTGATTACATGACGATCCTCTTGGATTACTGCGTCGCGACGGACTTCGGTCGGGTCGCCCCAGGGGAGCCGGAAGCGGCTGATCCTGCAGTGGGAGGCGCACCAGCGTAGAATGCAGCCAGTACTGGAGTGAATATGACCGCTGCTGGCAGCCACCGACTCAAGGATATCTTGATGTTTGCGTGCCTCTGTGTGCTTGTCTTGGCGCTGGGTGGTTTGATGCGCGGTATGCAGGCCTACATTGCGGGAGACTGGTCTGCGGTGTCGACCTGTCGCACGACCTACTGGCAGTGCCGTTCCCAGTTCCAGGGTCGAGCCGTACGGGGCAATCTCTACAAGAACTTCAGGCGAGATGCCAAGGCCTGCACACATGCGGATGCCTACCAGGGCGCCGTCCGCCGGGCCCATCTCGACTGCCAGCTCAGCAACAAGGTACGTCGCAACAGCTGCCGCGAGGCCGAGACCAACTGCGCGTTGCCGAACAATCCCCAGTACTACTAGCCGCCTGTTGATCGAACCGGTGCGAGCAGAACGATGGTCATGACACCCCTTCTCAGCGCGCTACCACGTCGACGATGTTGGCCCGCTGTCATGCTCGCCCTGGCCTGCCTGGTGAGCTTCGCCCGCTCTGCCCATGCCGAAGATGGCCTCGCAGTGATGCACAAGGTCGAGTCTGCTCTGCACAGCGACGGTGAGGAACTGTCGGTGCAGATGACCCTCAACCATGCCTCTGGAAGATCCGAGCAGCGCTCGTTCCGAATGTGGTTGAAGTCTGGCGACGGGGCCGGCACTTCACGTTCGTTGATTCGTTTTCAGACTCCTGCAGCGATTGCTGGTACCGCGCTGCTGTCGGTGCAGCGAAAAGAGGCTGGTCAGGACAACTGGTTGTTTGTTCCGGCCCTCTCCCAGGTGCGCCGAGTGGCCGCGGCGGATCGCAGCCAGTCGTTTGTCCAGAGCGAGTTCACCATCGAAGATCTGAGCGTCGCGGTCGATCCGAAAGGTCGCGTCTACAAGGTGCTCGGCGAGGTGCAGTGGAACGAGCGGGCCTGTGTGCAGGTCGAAGATCGTCCAAGAGATGCGGCGGCAGCCAAAGAGAGTGGCTACGGCAGGGTTGTGGTCTACGTCGACAAGGAGCTCTGGGTCGTCCATCGGGTCGATTTTTATGACCACGCGGGCGCCCTGCTGAAAGTGCTGCGCGCGCAGCGGCTCGTGCAGGTAGGGGAGAAGTGGCGTTTCGACGTGGCGACGATGGCCAACCTGCAGACGGGTGCGAGCACAGTCATGCAGGTGACCGCACGTGGCACAGCCAAGTTCGACGACAGTATTTTCAGCCCTTCGGGTCTCGACGCGTGGTAGCGCCGTTGCCGCGTGGGGGCGCGACACGGGCTGACCGGCCCGTGGGCACCGTGGTCGCGGCCTTGTTGGCAGTGGCGCTGTGGTGGTTTCCGGTTGCCGTAGAAGCTTTGGAACAACAGGGCGAGGCCGGGCAGGACGACGAACAAGACGGCGCCGCGGACGATGAGCCTGGTGACTCATCGGAAGAAAATGACGACGCCGAGCGCGAAGCGCCGGAGGAGCCTGGAGGGGAGTCGGAGCCGACCGACGACGTTGGTGCTCCCGGAGCCCCGGCGGTTCCCGAGGTTCCGGCGGTTCCCGAGGTTCCCGAGGTTCCGGCGGTTCCCGAGGTCCCGGTAGTTCCCGAGGTCCCGGTAGTTCCCGACTTGCCGCCGATTCCTTCCGCGGCCGCGGCTCCGGTGGCGAGTCCGGCGGGCGAGTTGACGTTCTCTGGCTTTGCGGCGTTCGATTATTACCAGTACTTCATTCAGCCCGGAGAGCTGGCGCCGGCAAGCGCGACCGCCGTGCCGACGGTGGCAATGGTGCGGATAGCCCCCCGGTTACGGGCCCGCTACCAGGTCCTGCGGGCCGCCGCCGAAGTCGAGTTTCGCCACGACTTTGTCGACTCGGGCCGTGGCAAGCGCGTAATCCTTCGCGAGGCGCTGGTGGGTCTGCATACGCACGGTTTTCGCCTCGAAGGAGGCGCCCTGAGCCATCGCTGGGGGAAGATGGATGTGGCTTCGCCGACCGACAATATCGTTGCGCTGGACTACGAGGAGTTCCTGGCTCCGGCGCCGCTGCCGGTGCCGGGCATCCTCGCCAGCTATAGCCGTGGGCCGGTGGCGCTGGAGTTCGTGTTCATTCCCTCGTTCGTGCCGTCCCGCTACCGGCACTCCAATCCTTCGCGATGGAACAACACCTGGTTTCTGCCGCGTACAGAGACGGTGCCTTCCCCCTTTGGTGGCGAGCTCAACTTCACGAATCACTACGAGACCTTTGGCGAGGCGGTCGTTGTCGGTGCCGAGGAAAATCTTGCCGCGCGCTTCGAGGCTGGCGGCCGTGTAGACCTGTTCCTGCCATCGGTTGATCTCGGCTTCTCGTTCCTGGCGACTCACGACCGATTGCCAACCTACACGGAGTTCTCGGTGACCAATGTTGCGCCCACCGAGCCCGGAGGCCCGCCCGAGTACCTCGAGAGCCTGGATGTCTTGCTCGACATCACTCCGCACCACGAGCGACTGCTGGTGTCTGGCTTCGACTTCGCGGTCAATTTCTGGCGGCTGGTGGTCAAGGGCGAGGCGGCCTACTTCCACACCACCGACCCGCGTCACGAGGATTGCCTGGTCGATGATCCCTACGTCCGTTACGCACTGGGGGTGGAGTTGGTGTTGCCGGACCTGTTGGGTCCCGTCGACCTTGCCGTCCGAGTGCAATACAACGGGGACGTCGAGATCCCGCGCGAAGGAGATGACATTCCCAACCAGGCGCGTGGCTGCAAGATCAACACGATCGCGGACCCCGAAGCAGGGGAGGTGATCACCGACCGAGAGTCCGGCTTCCAGGCAACCCCCGAGATTCGGCACCCGTACAGCCACGCTTGGTACTGGAACGTCAACCTCGGTATCACGCCCCGGCTGTCGCTGGATCTGCGCGGCTTCTTCGATGTCGAAAAGGATGCCCTCATCACGGCGCGCCTCGCCTGGCTATTGCTCGATCGCCTGGAACTGAGCGTTGGGGGCCTGGCGATGCTGTCGACCGGCGAAGACACGGTCTTCACACCGTACGGACGTAACCACCGGCTCGAAGTCGGCATGATGTACCGATTCTAGAGACGGTGGGGTAGGGGAGGATGCAGCGACGCGTGCTGGTGTGGCTCCTCGGGGGGCTCGCAACGCTCATAGGCCTGTTCGGCCTGGGCGGTCTGCATGAGGATGGAGCGCAAGCCTTCCGTCTTGAACACGACTCGCCCCTGGTGCAACTGAACGCCGCCCTGGTTGAGAAAACCGGTGGCGACCGCCTGGTGCTTGCCATGCTGCGTAACGAGGCGGGGCTTCTCGACGAAGCCGGGGTCGCTGCCATCGAACAGGTGCGCGGGATCATGGCGGCTACCCCGGGGATCACGAGGGTGCAGGCAGTCCATGTCGTGCCGTTGCTCGAGTCCGTGGACGGCACGGTCAAAGCAGTCACGCCGCTGAGCCCACCGCCCGCGGATTCGGCCGGCTGGGCGGCCGCACGCAGCAGGGTGCTCAATGACCCATTGTTGAGAGATCAACTGATCAGCGCGGACGGCAAATCGGCCCTCGTGGTGGGCTGGGTCCAGCCCATAGAGGAAGCCGAGGTTCTTGCCGCCGAGGCGCAGCATGCGCTCCGCAACGAGACCTTCCGCTCCAGTCCTGCGGGACAACGCATTCAGCAGCAGATCAACGCGGCTCGGATGGCAGTGGCTCTCGGCGAGGTGTCCACCTCGCCGCAAGCAGAAGTCGGCCGTCGCCTCTCGGCTCTACTCACGGAAGGAGGCCCAGGCTCTGCCGAGCTTGCCCGTTGGCAGTCCCTGGCCGAGCAACTGCAGCATGACCCCGATGCAGCGGTGCTCTCTTCTCTCGAGGCGGCCGTCGCTGAGCTTGCCCCGGCAGGCGGAACCCGGGTCCGACTGTTCTCGCCGCGGATGCTCCAGGATGGCTATGCCGACGCCTTCCGCGACACAATGGTGGCATTCGTCGCGGTCCTGCTGCTCACCTTGCTGTGGTTCGTCGCTCGTCGCCGCGGGCTGCTTGCGGCTGGAGTGGCGACTCTGCTTTGCGCTCTTTGCATGGCCGCGAGTCTCGGTGGCGGCGCCTTGCTGGGTTTGCAGCTACATCCCTTGACGGCCCTGGCGGCGCTGAGCGGTGGCCTGTGGTTGGCGGTGCTGCTGCTGCTGCGTCCCCCATCCCGGTCTCTGCGCCTGCTTACCGCTGCAGTGCTGGGTGCACCGATCCTGCTGGCTCTTCCCGGGGGACCGGCACTCAATGACCTGCGCCTGTGCGCTGCGGTCTCATGGGTCCTGGCGGTGCTGCTGGCGGAGCTGTGGGCCGAGTTGCCCTTTGCTGAACGCTCCGACCAGGACCCGCCCTCTGCCCTGTACCAGCAGCTCGCCCAGTTGTCCGTGCCCTGGGCCTGGCTGGTTGTGCTCTGCTGTTCCCTGGCCCTGTTGCTGAGCAAGCCGATCGGTCTCGATGTCGGTCGACTGGTGGGGGCTCAAGTCGAAGTCGGAGAGACATGCGTACTGCTTGGCAGGCACTTCGGCGCCGCGCCGGGGGCATTCCTGGTTCTCTCTGGCAGTGATCCGAACACAGCCACGCAGCCGGCTTCCCTGCGCGCGCTGGCCGACGCCCAGCAACAACTATCTCGGCACCCTGCGGTCCGGTCCGTGGTGTCGTGGAGCGACTTCGTTTCCGTGCTGCACGGGGCAGTGGCCGGTGCAGAGGCGGGAACGCTGCCGTCCGAGGCATCCCTGGTCGAGCAGTACCTTCTGTTGTTCGACCGTCCCGAGATCAGCAGGATGTTGGTTTCTGAGGACCGGAGCATGGCAGTTGCGGTGGTTCGAACCGCCCTGCGCGGTGGCGCAGAGTTGGGCCACCTCGAGCAGTTCCTTCCTGCGGGGGCTGCTCAGCCAGCCCTCGCAGGAGAGGCCGTTGCCATGTCGCTGTCGGTCCGCAGGCAGGCACAGGGGCTGGCCCTGGGTGCCGTGCTTGCGGCCTTGTTGCTCGTCGCGGTGTTGCTGCGCTTGCGATCGCGTGGTGCTACGGCGGGGCTGCGTGGTGGCAGCCTGGCTGTGCCCGTTTCCGCTGCGAGCCTCTGCCTGGCGGCTGCCGCCTACATAGCAGGTGCAATCGGTGCGGCGGGAGTGGTTGCTGCCGGTTGGGTCCTGGGCGCGCTGGGCGCGGCCGTGTTGCTGCACGCGGTGGGTGAGCGTCGCGGCAGCTACGACCTGTTCCAGTTGCTGGCGATCTCGGGGCTGCCCCTGGCCGTGTCGCTGGCCATGCCGCTGCGGGCGATGGGGGTGGGCCTGGTGTTGTCAGCGTTGCTGGCTACCTTCCTGTTCGAGCCGGGTGTCGACGAGGAGCCAGTTTCGGGATCGGACCGCTGATTCACTGACCCAGCCCGTGAGCGCCGTGAGCGTGATGCTGCTCCGTCTTAATTTGCCTTGCAGCGACTTTTCCATGAGTCCAGGAGCCCGGTAGATCGGATGCTCCTGGCCATCTCGGCGGCGACCACCTTGCTCCCCCTGGGGCTCAGGTGGACAAAGTCCGCGAACAGGTCGAAGCCGGGCAGGTGCCCGGGGCTGGCCTCGTGCAGAGCAGAGTGCACATCGGCAACCGGTAACTCGTAGCGTTCGGCGACGTCCATCAGCGTGGCTGCCAGGCCGGGCGTCAGCGCTGAGCCGACCTGGTTGCGCCGCGCCGCTTCCCAGATGAGGTTTTCAGCAGCCTCGATATTGCCGAGCGCCTCCTGGGCAAAGGACATCAGCAGGTAGGGTGCGCCGTGCCCCGGCACCTGGTCGCGTAGCAGCGATGCTCGCTGCAGCGCCTGCTCGGCCTGCCCGTCCTCGAGCAACTGCCGGATGCGGTTCGCGGGGGTCGTGCCGTCGCTCTCCAGGGGGACCTCCTCCATGTCTGGCACTGTGCCGAGGCGCAGTCCGTGGTGGTTGAACGACGGCATGGATACGATCAGCGGGACCTCTTTGCGCTTCATTGCCCGTACCAGGTCGACCAGCTCGCGACGATAGTTGTCATTGACGGCCGCTTCGAACGCCGGCAGGTGCAGGTCCATGCTCTGGTCGGACTCGCTGGACGCGCCGCCCTGTTCGGGAAGGTTGGGATCAGGTTTTGGAACGAAGCGGCGTAGCAGACCGGCCAGGTGAGTCCGAACCAGGACTGCCTCCAGGGCAATAGCCCGGCCTCGAAGGGTGCGGTGCGGGCCGCGTTCGCGAGCCGCGCCCACCTCGTTGTGGCCCGAATAGAGCACCATCGCGTCGAGCCCGAACGCCTCGACCGCAGCGACCACCGTGCCCCGTACGTCGTGCAGAGCCAGCCCCGGTTGGCCGAAATTGAGAACTTCGACACAGGGCAACTCTTCGAGCAGTTCCTGCTCGACGTTGGCGTCGAAGGTGTCTCGGTGTGCGAGGTTGACCCCAGCGACACTCGAAGCGCCGGCGATGCCGATTCGGACCCGGTCCTCTGGTCGGGGGATTGCGACGGCACGGCCCCCTTGATCGAGCAGGATCCCAGGCCGACCCGGCGGTGGGTCTACCGACAGTGCCAGGCGTGCTGTAGGACGCCCCTGGTCGCCGCTGGGAATTCCCAGCAGGCCGAGCCCGCAGTCGGCAGTAGCGAGGATGCCGAGACCCAGCAAGACAGCAGCGCAACGCATGGCCCACACCTTGAGCCGTCTGCTTCCCGACGGCGCCGGAATCAGTGCCAGCAGTGCGGCGAGGACCATGTAGATGCACAGTGCCAGCGCTCCGGGAGACCGCATCAACGGTCTTCCTTTGCCGTAGTCAGGGCTCTGCCACGCGCTGCGCGGCGGCACCTGGCCACCGGCCCAGGAGCTACGCCCCTGCTCCCAGGACTTCTCCAGCACGGCCGCCAGGTCCAGGAAGTCGCCCATGGGCATGTAGTTGCGCAGCAGCGTGTCCAGGCTCTCGCGCCACTCCTCGTCCCCGGTTCCCCGCCAGGCAGCGAGCACGGCGAGCGTCGTGCAGCGTGTCCCGATGGACAGCCGTGCCCCTGGGCCCTGGGCGAGGCCCAGTGGGTCGAAGGTGTCGGGAGGGACCTGCTCGGGTGCGTCGAGGCAGCCGAGGAGTCCTTCCCTGGCGACACCCCGGAGTTTCTCGTCAAAGGCCGGCAGCTTCAATTCTCCGGACTCGATGGAGGGGCCCCACTCCACTTCGAAGCGATGCACCGCCTGGTCGAGCCAGTCCTCGGTTAGCGACGGTTCTCGTAGCGCCAGGAGAAGGTCCGACTCGGTCGCCGAAGCGGAAGAGATGGACTCGATGGCATCGGCCATGGACAGCGCCAGGTCGTCGGAGCGTTCGTGCGGGCGGAACATTCCCTGGGCGTAGGCCGAGTACAGCAGGGGCAGCAGTTGCGGATCACCCCAGGCAGCCGCTACCGCAGCTACGCCCATTGGCGTCCGGCTGGTGAGCTCGTCGCGAGCCAACTGGATCAGAGCTGCGCCGCAGGCAGCAAAGCCGACTTCCGCCAGGCCGGCCGCCATTTCCTCGATGCGTCCCTCGAGGAGCACACCCTCTCGCAGGTCCCTGAGCAGGTGCTCGGGGCACTTCGCAGGGATGGTGGAGCTTTCAGCGGCTGGCTCGGCGGGCGTCGCAGTGATGGCGGGAGCCGGTAGGGTGAAGACTGTGGCGAGCAGCAACGAGGTGCACAGCGGGCCTGCCCTCCAGGCCCAAGCTGAAGGCAGCATCAGAAGATCACCCGGTCAGAGATACAGGCGGGGTAGGGCTCCGGTGGTGGTGGTTCGTCGCAACCGGGAACCAGCAGGTTGCCCAGGTAGGTTCGATAGGTGCGCCCCGACACCCAGCGGTCGTCGGGCAGGGCGCCGCACAGAGCCTCTCCCAGTTCGATCCTTGCCTTCTCGCTGCGAACCGCGAGGACCAACTCCCGGGCGACCTCGAGGTCCAGCAGCAGGTCGACGTCGTCGAGGTCCCGGGCCAGTGCCCGGAAGTCGACGGGCAGGCCTTCCCAGTCGACGATCCAGTACCAGGTCGGCTCGACTCCCGGCTCGCAGCAGCGAAGTTGTGCCTCCCGAAGCCCGCGCACCAGTAGGTCCAGGGCGATGGATACTGCGGAATCGACCCCACCGTCTGCGGGTCGTAGATTCTCGACGACGATGGCATCCTCAGGAAGATCGGCGAAGACACGGTCGGTGACGACGCGGGCGCTCGCCGCGGTGGACGAGTTCTTGAAGCCTCCAGTGCAATGGTCTTCGTCGGGGCGCAGTGCGCTCTTGTCCGTGTAGGCGAACACCACGCCGCCGAACACCAGCCAGCAGAGCGCGAAGGTCGCCAGGGTCGGTTGCCAGGCAGCGGCATGGACCTGCAGCCGGTCGGCACGGAGACGCTTGCGCAACCAGCAGCCCAGCCGATCGGCCCCCAGCGCCAGCCAGCCCGACAGGGCCACCACGGAGAAGGGATACAGGAACATCACGTGGTAGCTGCGCAGGTAGTGGATGGAGATGCCGACGATGACCACCAGTGCCGACGACACGGCCGCTGCGAGGGCCCACAGCCGGAGCTCGCCTGCCGACTCCTTGCGAGATCGCAGCAGAACCGGGGTCAGGACGATCAGCAGCAGGGCGAGGGGGACGACGATGTTCTCGGGGTGCTGGAGGTCCTCCCACAGCTTGCTCGCGTAGGGCTCGTCGAGACGCCCACCCGGGTCAGCGATGAGCTTCAGGCCAATGATCCAGCTCTCTTCCTGGCGCATCAGCGCGATGAGCTGTGCCACCCTTGGGATCGAGATCAGTGTTGCCAGCAGCAGGCCAATCCAGCACGCGATTCGACCGGATTTGCGCGCCAGGGTTGGCACGAAGACCAGGGCGGCGGGCACCAGCCACAGCGTAAAGGGGTGATTCATCATCGCCACCGGAACCAGCGCCAGGCTGACTGTCGCCAGGATCGGTGCGCGCCGGCCCAGGGCGATGGACCAGCAAATGAAGATCGCCGCGAGGATCGGCGGGCCGAAGTAGCCGAGTGTGCCGCTGGTCGCCATGACGCCGAGTAGGTTGTTGTTCAGCGCGAACAGCCCGACCAGGACGGCGGCGCTGCGGGTGGCCAGGGGGCTGACTCCGAACAGGCGTGGCACCGACACCAGGGTCAGCACATACCAGGCTGGCACGACCAGCGTGCCCACCATCGAGCGGCGCACGGCGACCTGCCAGAGCTCATCGGTGCCGGCGAACAGCCCAGCCATCGAGACACACAGGCCGTAGCCGTAAATGGGCTGACTGGGCACCGCTGCCCACTCGCCGTTCCACATCTTCCAGGCGCACTCCAGCGCCATGTAGGCGTCTCCGGATACATCGCTCCAGGGCGTGCAGGCGTGTCGCAGCCAGCCGGTGGCAGCAGCCAGTGCGATTACCGCACACAGGTCGAACAGCCAGAGGCTGCCTCGGGGTTGGGGTGCCGGATCGGGTGTAGAGGAACTCATCTACTCGATGATTCGCCGGGCCAGGCAGGGAGCATAGGGCTCAGGGTACTGGATGTGGTCACCCGGCCGGAGCAGTTGGCTGATCCAGGTCTTGTAGGTACGTCCCCACAGTTGCATTCCCGGGCTCAGGGTGCTGCACAGCAACTCGCCGAATTTCAACCGGCCGGTCTCGCTGCGCACCACCAATACGAGTTCGCTGCTGCGCTGCAGGTCGAGCAGCACCTCGACATCATCTACCTGGGAGGCCAGGGCTGTGAAGTCGATGTTCTCTCCTTCGAGGCCGGTGACCTGGTGAGTCGAGAGGATCCAGTACCAGGTCATGGGTTCGACACTCTGTGGTGCGTACAGCAGTTGGGGGTCCATGCCGCGCACCAGCAAGTCCAGGACCACCGAAACCGAAGAGTCGGATCCACCTTCGGGGCCAGTCAGGTTGTCTATCGTGATGCGACCGGGGGGGCTGTCGGCGATGATCGCATCGGCCACGTCGCGGCAGCCGCCGGCCTCCTTGGTGTGCGGTACACCCTCGTTGCAGGCCTCTGTGAGGGGTGTCCCCGCCCGGACAAAGGCAGGTGCGAGGCACAAGGTGACCAGACCCAGGCTGGCAAGGACGCGAAGGGGCGATCTCAGGAAGGGGCCCTCGCTGCGCGCGCTTCCGAACCAGAGCCAGCCGAATCCGAGCGCGAGGCCCCCCGCGAGGCCGGTGACAGCGAAGGGGTGCAGGAACATCAGGTGGTAGTAGCGCAGGTAGCTCACGTGCCTGTTTGGGTCATTGCCTGCGTAGCCGAGGGCGATTCCCACGGCCACTGTCAGGACAAGGCTCATGCCAGCGGCAACAGCCCAAAGCCTGTGCTCGCGCGTGAACTCTTCGGGCAGGGCCTTTCGTAGCAGCCACGGACTGCTGACGAGTAGCAAGAGACCGGCGACGATGGGCAGGTTGGCGGGGTCAAAGATCATCGGCCACAACTGCTGCCAGACGTCGTCAGGCACGGAGCCGGGGTCGGCGATCTGCTTGATTCCCTCGACCAATCCGTTGCCCTCGATAAGTCGCGCCAGTTGCAGGGTGCGTGGTACCGAGCACACCACCATGGCGGCCACCGCGACCAGGCCCGCAGGGAGTCCGCTGCGACGGATGATTGCCGGCAGCAGAACCAGGACTGCTGGTACCAGCCACAGCGTAAAGGGGTGGTTCATCATCGCCAGGGGGACCAGTGCAAACGCCGCAACCGCTGCGAAGGGCGCTCTTCCTGTAGTTGCTCGCAACAGGCCGAGGCCGATGAGCAGGGTCAGGAGTGGTGCGAAGTAGCCGAGGCTGCCCTGTGTGCCCATCTGGTGCAACAGTTCGCTGCGCCATGCGAGCAGGCCGACCAGCAGGCCGGCGAGCCTCGCGGCGTGAGCATTGGCGCGGAACAGCCGGGTCGCGGCAGTTACCCCCACCAGGTAGTAGGCGGGAACCACCATCGCGCCGACCAGGGCACGGCGACTGGCTACCTCGAACAGGCTGTCGGCGCCGAGAAACAAGGGCGCATAGGAGAGGCAGAGACCGTGGCCGTAGATGGGTTGACTCGGGCTGATCCACCAGTCGCCGCTGGACAGGTGGAAGGCGCATTCCAGCGCCATGTAAGCGTCGCCGAACACCTGACCCAGGGGAACACAGTTGAGCCGCCACCTGGCGGCGGCCAGGGCGAGGACGACCAGGGCCAGGCCGTCAAAGAACAGCAGGCCGCGGCTGCGGGGTTGGCTTGTGTCGGGACTGCTGTCCATCATGGACTCGCGGGGATCGCTACGGCGCCTGGCTGCGCCCTTCCGTCAAAGGGGCCATCTCGCGCTTCAATGCTGTCTCCAGGGTGTTTGCGGCGCCCGAACCGATGATGACCGGGCCTTCCTTCCGGGCGGCGACGGCGCCCTGGGAGTTGAACACCAGGGTTGTGGGCAGCTTCTTGACGTCCAGTTCGCTCATGACCCCTTTGCCGACATCGACCCCAAGGGACCGACCGAAACGGATGCTTCGGCCACAAATGTTGTCCTGTCCGGTGAGGCTTCGCTCGGCGACATTCGCCGGCACGAGGATGCTGAGCATCTGATCCGAGTAGGTCTTCTCCATGACCTTCAGCCACTCCAGGCTCTCGTCGATCTTATTGTCGGTGCAGGACCACAGGTTCAACAGGACCGGGGCGCCGTAGAGTCCGTAGGCGACGTCCTTGCTGCCTTGTACCCAGCGGAAGCGGGTTCCGGTCATCAAGGTGGCGGCGCGCTCCAGCAGACCCTTCTCTCCGGGAGGAGGTGGCATGTACTCCGGCAGCGGTGCTGAGCCGCTGCTGGGGGCCGCGGGGGCTGCCGTTGTCGGCTTGCTCGTGGCTGCCTTCTTGCTGGCTTCGGCGGCTTGCGGTGGGGCCGCTGAGTCGTCGTCGTCGGAAGTTGCCGCTGAGTCGTCGTCGCCTTGGGGCTGGTCGCTCGCCGGCTGGTCGCTGGAGGGGGGGGCTCCAGCACCTGTTTCGCCCCATACGTCGGCTTCCTTTTCGGAAGAACTGCAGGCGGGCAGGGTGACGACTAGGAGTAGGGCGAGGAAAAATCGGCTCATCAGGTTCTCGGGACAACGCGGACGCAAGCTGGACTCCTGGTGAGAGTGTCGGCTGGACAGTGGCGGAAGGATACCCGCTGCTGCGTCGAGGTGAAACCCGCAGCCGCAGGCTTCCACGGCCTGGCATCGACAAAAAGATGGTCCCGTGGTGGGTATCAGCGGCCGGGGCCTGTCAATAGCCTGTTGATCTGTCTCAGGCTGAGCTCAGTGAACTCGAATTGGTCGCAGTCAAGATGTGAGAAGGTCACGATGCCATTGCATCGTGACCGACGAGTGGCGCAGGATGGGGCCAATTCGGTCCCGATCGCGATGGCAGCGGTAGATCCACGGGCCGTGAAGGATGTCGTCATGGAGGCTGCGCCCAGCGAAGCCAGCGATACGGGTTCGAGCCCCCCTGGCAATAGCCCCTCGTCGGGGTCGCGGTGGTTGCGCGCGGCGCCGCTGCTGGTGCTCGCTGCTGCCTGTGTTTCGGCCTTTCCCGGGCTCGAACAGCGCGACATGACAGGCGATGAGTGGGGGCACCTGGGCCAGAGCATGGTGCAGATGCTCGACCGCAGCATCGAGAGCAATAACCCGGACCAGTTCAGCGCCCACATGCCGCTGGCCTGGATGGCGCGGCACGTGCTGCACAGCGTGTTTGGTGATGACAGCATTGTGGTCTGGCGTCTGCACTCGGCGCTGGGTTGTTGCATCGCGGCCCTGTTGGCCTGGTGGGCCTTGTGGCGTCGCCGTGAACCGGGCCTGGCGCTGGCCGTGGGACTGCTGGTCGCTGTGAACCCACTGCTCAGCTTTCACGCCCACGACTCCACCAACTATTCCCTCGGCCCACTTACAGGAGTGCTGCTGCTGGTGGGCATGAGCGATCTGGCCGATGGTCGACGCTCCGCCCTGTGGAGCTTCCCGCTTGCCTTGTTCCTGGGCACGGTCAACGACTACTTCTTCACCTTCTTGTCGATCACCGCGCTGTTGCTGAGCCCGTTGTTGATTCGGATGGCGCCCGATCCCCGTGTCGCTGGCAAGCGGCTGCTGCTGATCTGGGCTGGCATCGCGGCGATCTTTGCGGTGCCCGCGGTCATCTTCTTCAAGCGTCTGCAGGAGGTGCCGTTCTCGCAGTTGGTCTACCGCCATGCCAATGCGGCTGAGGTTCCGATGGATGCATGGCAGACAATTTCGACGGGTCTCGCCGACTTCACGCTGGCCTATGTCCAGGGCTACGGTGCGGCGGTGCGGCACCAGTTCGACCCCTGGGTCAACCTCGGGCCGCTGGTGCTCGTGCTCGCGGCGGTGGTGTTCAGTCTGCGCAGTCGTGACTCCCTGGCTCGCATTGCCGCCTGGGTCATCGCCATTACCGTCGCAAACATCCTGGTAGTCGACTACGTGTTCGGCCAGGTGGTCTGGGATGCTGCGGGCGAAGACGGCCCGACGGTGCGTGACTTCCCCAACTTTCCGCGCACCTACATTGCACTGATGCCAGCGCTGGTGATCACCTGGGTGGTTTTGCTGAAGTCATGGGGCCGCCGCTTTGGGCTGGCGCTCATTGTCGCTCTGCTGCTGGTTCAGAGCGTGGCGATGTTGCGGCATATCACCTCGGTCAGTAATACCCGGGCGTGGGCCGTAGAGCGTATCGAAGAACTCTGGCAGCCCGGTGACCTGGTCATGTCGTGTCTGGGCATCAAGCATCGCCTGGACGAGCGGATCCCTCTGGTATCCGAGCGGCGCCTCTGCCTGCCGGATACCCTGGAAATCCCGCATCGAATCTGGATGGTGAGCTTCCCCGGCGGCTGGGAGGCTGATCGTGTCGCTCTGTGTTGGAACCAGGACTACAAGTTGCTGGAAAATGGCTACCGAGTGCGTCTTTCCGAGGACCGATTTCTCCCTCCCCACGACGAAGGCACCAACTCCTTCCTGCAGTCCGGCGTGCGGGTCATCATGCTGGAGCGGAGTCCAGCCCCCGAGGCGCCCGGCAACGGTGAACCTTGGAAGGTGTTCTTCGAGCCGTCCTTCCTTTCGGGTGGCCCCGGGTCGAGCGCCATCGCCACCTGGTTCGAGCAAGGGGATGCGGCCGACGTGAACCGGCCTTTTGCCCGGGAAGTCGAGCTGGGCCGCAACACCGGCGTGGCCCGCGATTTCAGCCTTATCCTCCACCCACCCGCCCTACCTGGTTGGCTGATGAGGAAAGCGGGCGGGCTGTTCCGAGCCTACGAGGAACCCGTTGCTCTGTGGCCCCAGATGCCGCTGCCGCCGGATCCCATCCTGACGACTCTGTCGTTGCGGACCTATGCTCTGGCGGCCCCGTGGCTGTCCGTGCTGGTGCGCGGACTGACGGCGCTGTTGGGGCTGGCAGCTGCCCTGGCCCTGGTGGTGGTTCCCTTGCGCAGGCGTCGCGCGGCACAGGAGCAGGTATGAAGGCTCGTCTTGCCCTGCCGATGTGTGTGCTCTTCACCCTCTTGTGGAGCTGCAGCGGCGAGCACGAGGCAGGGACTGCAGCACCCGACCAGCCCAATCCCAATTCTGAGGCCGCGGATCCAGGAGATGGGGGCGAGGTAGCCGATCCTGCCGGTCTTGCGGTTCCGAGCGATCGCAACCCAGCCGATGGCAACCGGCCAGCCTGGGGTGAGTTCACGGCCTCTTTCACTGAGAACGTGCACGGTGGGAATGGCTGGGCCTGGGTCGCCACCCTGGGTGGCTCCCCTCGTGATTTTCCAGGGCCGTCGGCGCTGCTCGCGCCGAGCGTCGGCAGCCTCGATCCGGCGCGGGTGCGTCTTGTGACTTCGGGGGTTCCCGCGCTGGACGGATGGTCACAGATCCCTGCGTTCTGCAATGGCGTCAGGGCGGTCCATACACAGCAGGCCGAGGTGTCGGTGCGCGTGCCTGCAGCAGCACTGGAGCGCAACGCTGCGCCAGCCGAGGGACGGCAGAAAGACGAGATCTGGTCGTCCGATTGCCCCGGCTGCCCGGGTGCTCCGAGCGCCGAGGACCTGGCGAAGCGCGAGGATGATTCGACGCTCGAGCGTCACGCGACGGCGGGCACGTCTCTGCTGCTTCTTGATCCTCCGGCGAAGGGGGAAGGTTTCTGGTCGCCGACGGGACTGCGCAAGAAGCTGCTACGCACGGTCTTTCGACCACCCCACCCCGACTGGAGCATCCTCAGGCTGGGTCGCGAGGCGGCGCGCCGGCAGGGCCGTGAACTGCACGTCGCTGCACCGTTGCCGGCGTCCCTGGGACGCAACAACCTGTGGCCGGTGGCTGGCATGCTCGACCTGGTGACGACGGTGGCGCGGCCCGGCGAGAAGCTCGATCCTTGGCGTCGCCTTGCAGTGCACCGCACCTTGCGCGCCCGCGGCAAGCGGCCCTTGTTGCAACTCTCTGGCAAAGAGGGCTGGTCCGCGGACCGGATGCTGCAGGAGGTTGGGCTGTTCCTGGTCAGTGGCGGCAGCGTGTTGGTGGAGGACCCACGCGGAATTCCCGAGCCGGTCCGCAAGGCCCTGGCCCTGGCGCAGGACCACCCCGAGTTCTTCTTCCTGCGTGGCGGCCGAGTGGGCCTCTACTACTCTCTCGCCTCGATGGCGAGCGCTGAGCTCGGCGGCAAGCAGGACCCCCACGGCGACGGCGTCAGTGCGCTGGACTTCTTCGGCCTCGGGCGGCTGCTGGATGAGCTGCATATCCCCTACAAGGTGGTGTTCGCCGGCGACGGCGTCTCGGTGGACGACGCCTTCGAGTCGGAGCGATTGGGCCTGTACGATGCCGTGATCCTGCCGCGCAGCGCGCGCCTGTCTGAGGTCGAACGCCGTGGTCTTGCGGACATGAGTCGAGTTGGCGCAGTCGTGCTGAGCGGGGTCTCGGGCAGTTCAGATTTGGCTGGCAAGGCCTCGTCGAATCCGCCGCTGGCGCCCGCCGAGGGGCTGCGTGTGTTCGAGTTGGACCAACATGGGGCCGACTTTCTTGCCGATCCCAGTGTGTCCCGTCGAGAGTCCCTGGCAGCGCAGCTGAAGCCAGCGATGCAGGTGCTGGCGACGACCATTCCGGCGCAGATCCGCTCCGGTCTGCCAGCCGACGTGCTGGTGGAGCGCTTCGTGGATCCACGAAGCAGCACTCTGGTTCACCAGGTGCTCAACCTGGCTGGCTCCGGCAGCCGCTCCGGCAAGGTCGCCGCGACCCAGCCAACCTGGATGCGCATTCCGGCCTGGCCGCGTCGTGCCGACCTGGACTACGACGTGCGGCTGTGGAGCCCCAGCCAGCCCAGCGGCGAGCGCCTGCAGTACCGCTGGTTAAAAGAGAGCGGCGAGCTCGAAGTCGACCTGCCTGCGCTGGGAGTATGGACCGTGATCTCGGTGCAGCCGAAGCTTCCGGGGCCAGCTTCCAGGGACGCCCGGATCATAATCGAGGAGCCTGCCTTTGATCCCAGTGCAGAGGCGCGGGAAAGTCGCCAGGTGACCTTCGAGGTGCCGGCCTGGAAAGGCGGCCGCCGCAAGCTGACTCTGCGCGCACCCGAGGATGTCATCTCTGCGAGTGGGATCCCTGATCTCGGCGAGAACCTGAAGGCCGAGTGGGACCGCCGGCCCGATGGCAGCGAGGTGACGCTACAGGCTCGCAACCAGCACGTAGAGGTTACCGTCAATGCGGTGGCCCAGGCCGACTACGTGGACCTGGAGACGACCATCAAGAACGTGGGCAGCAGCATCTTGGAGCGGGTCGAGGCGATGTACTGTCTCGATCCGGGCGACCTGCACCAGTTCCCCGACTCGGGCCTGGATCGCAACTACGTGATGCGCGACGGTCGGGCGAGGTCTCTGGGCGAAGAGAGGCACGGCTCGGGCACGCCCAACTTTTCCGAGGGCACGGCCTTTGACCTACCGATGACGGTGCTCGAATCGGTAGATGACCGCTGGTCTCTCGGCCACGCTTTCCAGGAGACCGAGATTCTCGGCGCCAACGGTTCTGGGGGGGGTGTGTGCATCCACACCCGGCCGCGCTACGGCGACCTGCATCCGGGCATGCGGGCGACCCGCAAAGGCCGCATCTACATGGCACAGGGCAACGCCCCCGACCTGTTCACCCGCTTCCAGCAAGATCAGCCCTTTCCGTTCCCAGCGGTGCCCGCGCCGAGGCCGCCGCTGCTGCACCCCTGCCTGGTCGCCACACCAGCTGGGGCTGAGTAACCTGCTGCCGGAGGTCTTTGACCATGGTCATGAAGTGGTTGAAGAAACTGTTTGGAACCAAGCGTCCCGAGGTGGATCCCGCCTCCTTTGGTGATCCCATCGCGCTGCAGACTGAGTGGACCCCTGTGGTGGCAGGCGGTTCCAATTTCGGCACGCACAAGCTGGTGGTCGAGGGGCCGCTCAAGTTGAGCTTCCGTGCCACCTGGGGCGCGCGAATGTTCGCTCTCGTTTTCATCGGCATCGGAGTGCTGCTGCCTTTGTTCCTGGGAATGACCTGGTACACCACCGGTGAACCGCCTTTTCTGTTTGCCCTGTTCGCGGCGCTGGTCGGCGCTGTATTCGGGGGTGTTGGCGTGTATTTGATGCGGAAGCTGAACGAGCCCATCGTCTTTGACCGGTCCAGGGGCTGCTTCTACAAGGGCTCGCTTGACCAGGGCCTGGCTCCGGGCCAGTGGGAGCCGGCAGGCGACGGAAACCAGGTGGCCTTTGGCAGGATCCACGCCCTGCAGATCATCGCGGAGTTCATCCGAGGTGGCTCATCCGGCGACTCGGGTGGGGCCTCCTCCTCTTACTACAGCTACGAGCTGAACCTGGTTCTCGAGGACAGCGAGCGTGTCAATGTCGTCGATCACGGCGACAGGAAACTCATTCTCAAAGATGCCGCGACCCTGGCGGAATTCCTGGGCGTCCCGCTGTGGGACGCAAGCTAGCTGCTCTCGGCGCTGGATTCGCCGGGCTCGATGCCCTTCCGGCGCAGGGTGGCCAGTAGCAAGGCCAGCACGACCGCCAGCGAGATTGCCGAGACCCACAGCGCCCGCAGCACGTGCGGGGGCCGGAACTCGAAGCGGACTGTCTGTTTACCGGTCTGGCTGATGTCGAGGGCGAGCAGGTCATTCTGCTCTACCACCGGGCCCTGCTCCGAGACGAAGTCCAGGTCGTAGTTCTGGTTGACGATGAGCCGATCGGTTGCCGTTGCGTTCAAGGTGACGCTCACCGTGTTCATCGTCATTGCGACGTCCTGGATCTCGCAGGAGCCCGCCTGGCACCAGGCTTCTCCCTTCCAGCCGGGGTTGTCGAGCTGGCTGCCGTCTCTGCGCACCCAGTAGCGCGACCAGGCGTACTCCTCGAGGTAGATGTCGGCGTACCAGTCGACCAGGCCGATGCCGCGCGGCACGTTGAAGAACTCGCGGGTGTCGTCGTGGCGGTTGTGTTCGCGGTCACTGCGATCCAGCGAGGCCAGGTCGCCAAACCGGTCGGGCATGTCCGGGTCCAATTGCCGCGGACGGCTGACCTGGTAGAACTCTGCGGGCCGTGCGCCAATGACCGCGGGCTCCTTGAACAGGGTGGCGAACAGCGGCGCGTTCTGTGCCAGCGGCCAGGCCAGCAGGATGGCCGCTGTCCCCAGCACCAGCCGCCTGCGACCCAGGCGGCGGATGGCACTGTCTATGCCGACGCCGAACAGCAGTGCGATGGGCACGACCAGGAAGAAGTTGAAGTACTTGTACGGCTGGTTCAGGGAGTAAAAGCCCGGCAATCCCCAGACCAGCTGACGATAGGGGTCACCCGGTAGGTTGGGCCCCATGCACACGGCCAGGTAGAACAGCAGCAGCGCGAACAGCCCGATGCTGCGGCGCCATGCAGCGATCGCACACAGCGCGACTGCGACAATCGGCAGAGTCAGTCCCAGCGGCGCGTACTCGGGGTGAATGGGGGACTCATCGCGGTAGGCAGTCTCCCGTTCCAGTGGCGAGTGCAGGTTGCGCAGCAGCGATGGAATCCCGTCGTAGAAGCAATCCTGCGCCTCCATGGGTGTGCCGAACTGGTAGTGGAAGCCGCGCTCGCCGTCTTCCTGGGCCTGCACGGTCGGCAGGTATTCCTGCAGGTAGTCGGAGCGGCTGAGCAGGTCCTGCACCGAGACCCACTTGCCGGCGCCGACCCCGGCCAGGACCACCAGGGCCAGCACCAGCCGAAGCAGGCTCGGTCGCCACGCGACCAGTAGAGCGCGCATGGGCGACCAGGCCAGGGCGCCTGCCAGCAGTGCGAGCAGAGCCCCGCCGGCGATGGGCCAACCCCACTGGGCGTGGTGTGCCAGCAGGATCGATCCCATCAGCACCGAGCCCAGGGCCAATGCGATTCGTCGGCCGCTGATGGCTTCGTTGTCTTCGCTGCGAAGGGTGCTGAGCAGGAAGGTGGCAATGGCCAGGAAGTGACCGATTGCTGCCAGTCCCGTGCCGGCCTGGAAACCTATCGGACACAGCAGCAGTCCCGTCAGCAGCGCCCGGCGCAGACTGTGGCCTTGCGCGAGCAACAGGTACAGCGCTGCCGGAGCCAGCAGGTAAAAGGCCTGCACATAAAAGCCCGCCAGCATGAACGAGGGGAACCAGCCGGAAAAGGCGAAGGCGGCGGCTGCACACAGGGCAGGGGAGCGGTCCTGGCGCAGGTGCTGGCGCGCCAGCCCATAAATTCCCAGGGTTCCCAGCCACAGCAACAGCAGCAGGTTGAGGCGCACAGACACTTCCGGAGACAGCACCAGGAAGGGCAGCGAAAACGGCGACATCGTGCCGTCCGACGGGTGCCCGAGGATTGGATAACCTCCGCCGACAAGATGGGTTCTTAGTGGGAATTCTCCATGGGTTACGAGTCCTTCCTTCAAGTAAAACGAGAAGGAGATATCGTGTAGCCAGTCCTCGTCGCGGAAGTTGTCGCCCTGGCGCAGTCCGGATGGATGCACGAGCATCGGCGCACAGAAGATGAGTGTCAGCAGCAGGGTGCCCGCAGCTCCCCAGGGCCTTCGGCGCGTGGCCATGTCAGTGCCCCCGGGGTGCGCCGTCACGCATGACGGGTTGGATTGGTACCGAAGGAGGGGCTCGAACCCTCACTCCCAAAAGGGAACTGGATTTTGAATCCAGCGCGTCTACCAGTTCCGCCACTTCGGCATTGCGAGCAAGAGGTACGTCAAGGCGGGCCACCCTGTCAACGCCGGGCTCCCTTGAAGCGCCGCCTTCGGCAAGGCAAGCTTCGGATGGGATGTGTGCTCGCCTACAAAAGTTGTTGCTCGTTCCAGGGCTTCTTTTCCTGGCCATGGCGCTGGCGGTCGGCTGTTTTTCCCGGCCACCGGACACGCCGCTGCACGTGCGGCCGACCGATGGTCGTCCGAAGTCCATCGCGAAGCCTGGCGGTGGTCTCTACCGCAGTGTTGAGTTGCGCGAGGGCAGCCAAGGCCAGCGCCAGTGGCAGTTGGCAGAGTCCTCTAAATTGCACTTTGTGGTTAGCGTCGCGGCCCGTTTCGGGGCGCCGAAGGTCGACTACCAGCCTGAGCCCACCAAAACGGTATTCGGCCTCGGCCCGTACATCCGCACCGTGCTGCATCGCCAACACCTCGATGTCGTTCGGGGCAGCATGCCCATCAGTGGCACCCTCAGTATCGATGGCAACCGGATGGACAGCGCCACCGGGGTCCTGGAACTGCACCTGAGCGAGCTCGTCCTGGATGAGCAGAGCGAGGACCTGGGCAGGGGCGACGAACTCAAGCGAGAGGTCTTCGGTCTCCCGGACTCCGGGCGGGAAACTGCTCCGGTCACCCTCAAGGTCAACAAGTTCGGCAGTGGCCCGAGGGTGGGCTTCCAGGTGCAGGGGGAAGCGACCTTTCAGATGTCGAGCAAGGATCCTGAGAAGTCCACCACGGTGGGCCTGACACTGAGCCGCTCCGACTGGGACCTTTATCGATGGACGAGCTACCGGCCCATCGACGTCACCATCAGCGAGGACCTTGCTCTGGGCGAGGTCAAGGATGCGTTGATCGATGCTTGGAACGTCAAAGAGATTGCGGACCTCGTGCGGATCCAAATCGAAGTGGAGTTGCAGGCGAACAACTAGGGCTCAGTGTTGTCGGTCTACCAGCAGCGCAGTTCCCAGGTAGCTGGGTTCACGGTCCCATTCGATCACTGTAGCGAGCAGCCAACCCGTCGGGTCGGCGAGCACCTCGACCTTGGCGCCCGTGCCGAGGCGGCCCTCCAGCAGTGCCTTGGCGCCGTCGAGGAAGTTCTCGGGCAGGCGTTCTGCAGGCATGCACGACTGGCGTTCTCCCATCCACATGCTGCGCGGCATCAGCCAGAGGCGAACCGCGGTGAAGCGCGGTGCCTCGTCGCCGCCTTCGGGTCGCACGACCTCCAGTTCCTTGAAGCCGACGAACGAGAACGGCCACGGTGACAAGGGCGGCAGGGGAGGCATGACGATGTCTTCGGGCGCGGACCAGAGCCAGCTGCCGGGCTCTGACGGGTCGCCCAGGTTGCAGCCGGGCTGGCCTCCGTGGCTGGGGTCCCAGCTGAGGTCGAGGATCCCCAACTTCGCCTTGCCGCCACTCCAGTCGTTGTCCTTGATGGTCTGCGCGATGCGTTCACCGGGGTACTGCCAGCGACTGACCAGGTGATGGGTGGCGAAGTGCCGTCCCGAAGTGGACCGGGTAAAGGCCCACAGGGGGGTGCGGTCATAGAATTCGGGTTGCTCCATTACTTCCGGTCCGGCCAGGGAAACGCCCAGCGGCAATACGGTCAAGATCACCCCGTTGGCCACCAGTGCGATGCCCCAGCCCAGCCGCAACCGGGCGCTGTGTTTGCCGGCGAGCTGTACGATCCGGTCCATTGCAACCAGGATCAGCACGACCGCTCCGGGAACCAGGAACAGCCAGTCGTTGAGGAAGGCCTTGTTGCTGGTCGCCAGCAGTATGGACGGCAGCTGGATCGCAATGGCCGCGGCGATCACTGCAGCCTGCCAGCGGCGGACCCGGTCGCTCGGCTCGAGCCTTCCGCGCCAGAACAACAGGACTGGAGCCGCGATCATGCCCGGCAGCAGTAGCAGCCAGGTGCTGCGCATCAGGTGGATCCACTGCACTTCGCGGATCAGGTCCAGCACCAGTCCGACCTGCGCGACCAGGACAGCCTTGCTCCACCAGGCGGTGTCCAGGTACCCGCCTCCGCCAATGCGCTGCGGCAGGTAATGATGCAGCGAGTAGCCGGGCTCGCCGAGGACGTTGCCGTAAACGCCCAGCATCCAGGTGCTGATGAGGTGGGCAACGCCGAGGGAGACGATCAATTGGCGGATCCGCGGTTGGATGGATGCGCCCTGGCTCCGGCCTACTGGCAGCATCGCTGCACCCAGCACAGCAAAGGTGACCGCTACGTCGCTGATGACAATGGGGTGGGTGTGCATGCGCAGACCCTGGACGATCCCGAGCCCAATCCACCACTTCCAGCCGTCCTTGCCGATGCTGCGCAGGGCGCGTAGTGCCAGGTACAGGCCCAGCGGGGTCAGGGCTGCGGCGTGGAACTGGATGTCCCACTTGCGCGAGTAGTTGGTGACGATTGGCAAGGTCCCCACGACGAACGCGGCGAGTACGGCCAGTCGTGGACCGCTCAGTTCCCTGGCGAGCAGGTAGGTTCCGAAGACGAGTAGCAACAGGAAGGGCAGATTGCTCAGCCGGAACACCGTCGCCGACGAGCCAAATGTGCCCAGAGTCGCGACCAGGACGGTCTGGGCAAGCTGTGGGTGGAACTGGCCGGGACCTTCCTTGAAGCGATGTGCCAGCACGCGCAACTTGCCGGGCAGACTGGCCTGCTCGAATTTCCAGACATCGTCGGCGAGTGCTGCTGTGTAGAAGTCGTCGTGGTCGTCGGGCGGGCGGTTGTCGGTGACGCTGAAGACCACCAGCACCGCGGCGACGAAGGCGAGCACGGCAAGCAGCAGGCGGTGCTCGCGCAACCCCTGCTTGAGCTGGTCTGCCGTCCACGGCTGGAACTTCATTGCACCTCGCCCGGTGTCGTCGCAGACCCGGCATTCGGGCTGCCCTCTGGCAGCATCCTACTTCGAGACGCGCCGCCTTCGCTCGCCGCCGGCCAGGGGTGACCCCGGACTGCGGCGCCCTCGGCGGCACCTTTGTGCAGCGAGGCGAGGACCTGCGAGTCGTCGACTCCGCCAAGCAGTTGCTCGAAACGAGCGGCATCCCATGCGCTCGCCATGGCCAGCGCCCAGCCCATGTTCTGCAGCCTGTGCTCGGCATCTTCGCCCGAGGCCCGCGCCCGCTGCGCGACCAGTGCGGTGCTCAGCTCGGGGAAGGGCTGCCAGCCCTGGGTGGACATGTCGTCCAGAGGCAGGAAGGGCAGATCGAAGCCGCGGGCCTGCCAGCCGCCGTTGGCAAGTTCTCGTTGTGCCAGGAATGCGAGGGTCTCATCCCACAACTCTACCGGTGGCATGGTGCGCAGACCGGTGCTGCTGAGCAGGGGGCCGGGTGCGTAGGACAGGGCTGCTGACCAGCGGGCGGGGGCTGTGACGGAGCCGAGATCCCGCGCCCCCGGTGCGGTCCAGGAGAGCAGCGCTGCGACGGTTACCAGCAGCGCGGCAGCCCTTCGCAGCCAGCTTCCGGCTCCAGCGGGGCCAGCTTCGCAGAGCATGCCCAGGCACCACGCAAAGCCCGCCAGCACCAGCGGGTAGATCCCCGTCAGGTAGCGCAGGCACAGAGCCGGTCCGGCGATTCCGACCAGCGCGAGGGTTGCCCAGGGTCCGGCGGCAAGCACCAGGGCGACCACTCGGCGTCCCGGTTCCCGGGCCCGCCACGCAGCAAAGACGCAGAGCACTGACGCCAGCACAGCGGTTCCGTTGGCGAGGCGAGAGTCGCCGCTTGCAAGCCCCTCGTAGGAATGCGCCTGCGTGACCGAGCTGAGGTCCAGCACCAGGTGGAAGGGTTGGGACAGCACCGCTGCCAGGGTAGGGCCAGTGCTTCCCTTCAAGATGGAGGCTGGATCGGCCTGGTCGTATTCCACCACCGGCATCGAGAACATGCTGTCGGGTGCGAATACTGCGCGTACCAGGTACGGCAGCAGGCCCAGGCCCAGGCCTAGTGCGAGGGCGCCGAGTTGCCGACCCGGTGGGTCGGGGCGATGACCAGCGAAGACGATCCCCGCCAGTCCCAGTGCGGCGCAGGCGAGGACCGGTGCAGCGAGCGGGGAAAGCGAGATGGCCATGCCCGCCAACAGCGCCGCGACGAACAGTCGTCCCAGGGAGGCAAGCCAGGGCGATCCGGCTCGCAACAGCAAGACTGCGATGGCGGCAGCAGCCAGTCCCTGGGCCTCGGTGTGTCCCGAGTAGGGGCGGACCTGCATCATCGCGGCGGGCATCGGCGCCAGGGCCATGAAGATCGCGAACGCGACAGCGCTGAAGCGGGGCCCATGGCGTGCCAGCAGCAGCGCCCAGCCCGCAACCCCCAGCGCGCTGAACAGGGCTGCGTACAGGTGCAGCGAGACGTAGCCATCGCCAAAGGGAAGCGAGAACAGGGCGAAGCCGAGGCAGTAGGGGATGAAGGCTACCTGGTGAAAGTTGAAGCCGTTCCAGGCAAGGGCTGCCAACTCTCCGGGGCCTGGTAAGCGTCCCGACGTGAGATCACCGGCGAGGTCGGCGTGCTTCCAGGTGGCCTGGTCGACCATGGCCAGGATGTCCGGCGCGGACAGGATGAGCAGTCCTCGAGCCAGTCCGAACAGGCCTACGGCGACAAGTACCTGCCCGGGCACGGACAGCAGCAGGCTCGGAATCGAGGTCGCCGGCGTGGAGCGGGGACTCACGCGCGCCTCCATAATCGCCCCGGAGTTGCTGCGGGAAGCCCCGCTTCGCTACCCTGAGCGCCATGCTGTTCGACCGCATGCGTGGTGTTTTTCGCGATTCGTCCGGAGGCTGGGCCTTGCCCGTCCTGCTGGTGATCTACGGGGTCCAGTTCGCGCTGTACTTCCTGGTCGACGGTGCGCGGGTGGCCGACGAAGAACTGCACACTCCTTCGGTGGCAGCCCTGCTGGCCGCTGGCTACCCGATGGACCTGGCTCGACTGCAGTACACGTCCTTTTGCGGCGGCTGTACGGCCGAGACGCTGTTGGTGTTGCCCCTGTTCAAGTGGGTGGGTCCGAGCCTGGCGGCCTGGCGGCTGGTCTCGTTGTTCGCCGGGGCCGTGATACTGGCGGGTTCGTACCGCTTCATTTTGCGGGTCGCGGGCCCACGCGCAGCCTTGCTGACCGGGACTCTGTTGGTCCTTGCTCCGCCGTTCTACCGGGAGTGCGGAATTGTCGCGTTCGGCAGTCACTTCGAGGTTATGGCCCTGGTTGTGTTGGCGTTGTTCCCGTGGCTCGCCCTGCTGGAGAAGGACCGTCCGCGGGACGCATTCCTGCTGGGGGTCACACTGGGTCTGGCGTTCTGGTTCTCGTATTCCTCTGCGTTTGCCCTGCCCGTTCTCCTTGGCTCCTGGCTTGCCTGGCGCGGCCGAGCCCTTTGCTCCCAGGCTGGCCTGGTTCGCGTCCTCGCAGCGGCGGCAGGACTCATGGCTGGCATCATACCCCTGCTCTTGACCCAGGGAGCACTGCGCCGCGCCCACATCCTGGTCGGTGAGCCGGCATTGGCAGTCTATGGCCGTGGCCTCGGCGACCTGTTGAGTGGCCCCCCAAGCCTGGCTGAGAAGCTGGCCTCGTTGCTCGGGCCGTCGTACTGGGCGTCCATCTTCCATCCCACGATCCATGCCGACCATCCCGGCTTCGGGGCCTTGTATGGCGCAGCGCAGGCGCTGGTGGCATTACTGGCCTGTGTACTGGGGTGGCGGGCCCTGCGTGCTGCTGCCAGGCAGGCTGCGGCGAGGCCGCCATGGCTACCCGTCTCGGCTGCCCTGGTTTGGGTCTACCTGTTGTCGTTCGTCCTGTTTGCGCCGCCTTCGGGCCTGCCCGGGGCACCACCGGTACCGGCAAATGGACTACGCTACCTCGTGCCGACGGTACCGCTGATCGCGTTGTGTGCTGGTCCACTGCTGGTGCAGTTGGCTGCGGAACGTGGGCGGGGCAGGTGGCTGGCGGTCGCGCTGGGCGCCGTGCTGTTGGTTCCCGGCGCGGTGGGGGCCATCGCCGAGGTGCAGCCTCGGTATGTCTCGACCTCGCCGATGTACGCGCCGGCAGTAGACTACGAGACGGTCCTGGGCCGCACGCGCTTCACCTTCCCACCCATGGGCTCCCTGGTCGCTTCGGACCTGGCGCACGGCCTGGCCGACGGGGACAAGCATCGCTTCGCTCGGCGTATCTGGCTCTACTCGCTGGGGGTCACCATGGCTGGCGAGCTGTCCGCCACGACCGATCCGGCCGAGGTGGAGTCCTTCCTCGCTACGTTGCGGTCCCTGTCTCCAGGCGATCGCACCACGGTGCTGGAGGTGCTGGTTGCTCGACTCGAAGCAGTGATGCCCGATCCGCCCTGGGCTGCGCCCGACGCGCGCCTGGCGGTGCTTCTGGCTGCTGGCAATGGCGACGATCGGAACCTAGTGTGGCGGTCCTTGTTTCTCGGTGCCCGCGATCAATTCTGGGATCTCCACCTGCGACTAAGTCAGCGCAAGCCCATCCCTCGACAACACCTGGATCCCCGGTCCGGAAGTGAGCAGATTGCTGGTTTCTGCTGGAACCTCGGCTTCATGTCGGGGATTGCCAACCGCCAGGCGGCCGACCCCAGCTTCGAGATCAGCAAGGCTCTCATCATTGCGACTGCGGTTCCTGCGGCTTATCACGGCGACTTCTTCTCGGGTCTGGGCCGTGCCTTCGGTGAACGCTGGGGCTTCAGCGCAACGATCGCGACGCAGCTTCGTGACGGTGTGCCCGACGAGCACCAGGGCGGCTTCAGCCTCGGCTTTCTCCAGGGGGCCGAGGCGCGCTTCCTGTTCCCGGTGAGGACCTTGTGATGGCGCGCCCCGCCTCGCTGCCAGTTGCCGTGCTCCGCGCCTTGCAGTCGGTGCGCCGCCGTCGCCGTGGCCTGGCCGCCATCCAGGCGTTGAGCTGGCTGCTGCTCGGGCCGGCTCTGTTGGTGCTCGTGGTCGTCTTGCTTGCCCCCGGCCTGGCGAGTCCGACGCCCCTGGCGCGGTCTCTGGCTCGGCTCTGGCTGGTGGTGTCGCTGGCGTGGCCGTTGTTTTATTGGTGGCTGCCGATCTGGCTGCGAACTCGTCGGCTCTCCAGCCTCGCTCGGGCTGTTGATGGTCGCCTACCCCAGTTCCACGGCTCCCTGGCTACGGCCGTCGACCTGGCCAAGACCATGGACGCTGGCGGTCAAACCTGGGAGCCCCAGACCCGAAATCTCGCGCAGGCACACCTCGAGCGTTGCGCGGAGGATGCTCTGGGTGTGTCAGCGCAAGAGCTTTTGCCCCTGTCGGGCCTGGGGCGAGGTGTTCTTGTCGGTCCGCTGGTCGTGCTTGCCGCCCTGCTTGCCGTGCAGGGCCAGGTTGCGCCGGCCGCAGCGACGGTTGTCGGTCTATTGGCCCCGCCAAGCCCTGGCGAGCTTGCAGAGGATGGAGCCGTCGAGGAGGAACCGCCGGCTGATCTTCGACTGCGAAACATCACTGTCCGTCTGCAGCCACCGGCCTACTCGGGTCGCGAGCCCCTGCTGCTCAGCGGTACCAGTGGTGACTTTCGGGCCCTTGCCGGCACCTCCGTCGAGTTCTCTGCTGACCTCTCAGCACCGGGCAGATCAGCCCGTCTGCAGTGGCTCGGCAAAGACGACCACGAGGCCAGCCTGGATGGCAGGCACCTGAGCTTGGGTTTCGTAGTCCCCGGAGCGGGCTGGTACCGCATTGTCCTGGACCGTTCGGCGGGTCGTGAGCCGCTGTACAGCCGGCGTCATCGAGTCGAGGCGCTGCCCGACCATCCACCGGAACTGCAGGTGGTGGCGCCGCCCGGCGACATCGAGTTGCGTCCCGAGGAGCGACTGGACCTCGAGCTCAGTGCTTCGGATGATTTTGCCCTCAGCCGCCTGGAGCGAGTGGTGCTGCGCAAGGGTGTCGAGGTCGGTCGTGCCCCATGGGCCGAGGTGAGCGGTCGCTCGGAGTGGAGCGGCAAGGTGTCCTGGAGTCCAACGATGGACATCAGCGATCACGGCGGTGGCGTCGAGCTGGTGGTCGAGGCCTGGGACAATGACACGGTGGGCGGCCCGAAGGTGACCCGCTCTCGGCCCATCCGGGTCTACGTACCCACTGAGCGCGACCTGCATCGGCGCGTCCTGCAACTCAAGACTCAACTGTTGGAACAGGGGCTCGATCTGTTGGCGCCGCTGCTGGTGGATGGCGAGCAGTCAGCGGATGCCGATCGGGGCGAGGTGCTCGGGCAGTTTGACGCCCACCGGGTCCTGGCGATGTCCTTCTTCGATACTGCCGGTGAGTTGGCCACCGTTGCTGCCCAGGACCGTTTCGAAAAGCAGAGTGCCTACCTCGGCATCGGCCAGCTGGTCGAGAACTTTGCTCGTCGTTGGCAGCGCCTGGAGGAGTTCGTCGAGTCGCAGGTGCGGCACGGCAAGAGGCTGCTGGTGAGCCCCCTGGTAAGTCGTGAACTGGTCACTCACCAGCAGGCGGTGATCACCGAGTTGGAGCAGGTTCTGATCGATCTCGGCTCCTATATCGACCTACAGCAGGGAGAGACGGTTCGCGAGGAACTGCTGCAGGCCGAACCGATGCTCGCAGATCTCAGTTCCTTGCTCCGAGACGCCCAGGATGGCAAGCCGGTCAACAAGCAACTGCAGCGCGCTATCGAGGCGCTCGCTCAGCAGTTGCGTGAGCTGGCCGAGAAGATGGCTGAGCGCTCCACGGGCCCGGACGATAGCTTCCAGAACCGACTGCCTGCCGAACTGGGGCCGGACCTGCTTCGGCAAGTCCAGGATCTTATCGAGCAGGGGCGCTACGCCGAAGCGGCCGAGTTGGTTCGCAAGGCGATGGAGGCGCTCGGCAGGCTCGACCAACAGTTGCAGGAGGAGTCGGCGATGGCTGGTGGCCAGCAGGGCGAGGAGTTGATGGCTCAGATGCGCCAGGCCATCGCCCAGGCAAAGCAACTCGAAGCTCGCCAGGAGGAGTTGATCGCGACCACCGAGGCACTCGAACAACGCTTTGGCAGCGGTGAGGCCTTCAATGACCAGCAGCGTGCGCAGCTCGCTGCGGACATGGAGCGGCTGCAGCAGCAGATAGCGGAGTTGCCGCCCGACGGCCTACCGCCGCGCACCCGCGGCGGGATCCGTCAGCGAGCGCGGCTGGCACACGGCCTGGCTGAAGACATGCAGGAGGCTTACCTGCGCAGTGGCGACCTCGAGCGCGCGGTTCAGCGTGGCGAGGTCGCGGCCGCCTACCTGGATGGAATGACCGACGAACTGCGGAACGTGCAGCCGTCACTTCAGCGCGAACGGGAGCGGGCACGCTCGCAGATCAAGGCCACGGCAGCGTTGGCTCGAGACATTGTCGCGCAGCTCGAACAGGGCCGTGCTCGTGAGCAGCAGACGCGCCAGCAGGCCCGTGCAGCCGGCGCCGGCGCCCCCCCGAGCCAGGACAACCTGCGCGGCGATGTCCAGAGCCTCAAGAACCGCATGGAGAACCGCTCCGGCCTGGGGGGGTCGGCCTTCAACCCGGTTGTCGGTCGCGACAGCCTGCAGGCCGCCGGGCAACTGATGGAGGGCGCGTCCGAAGGGCTCGGTCAGGGCCGCGCCAGCCAGGCTCTTCAATCTGAGCGCGGTGCTCTGCAGCAGTTGCGCGAGTTTCGGGAGTCACTGGAGGCCAGCAGCCAGGCGATGCAGGCGGCCGGTGGCATGGGAGCCGGAAGCATGGCGCGGCGTGGTGGCGCGACCGGCAGCGGCAACCCGTGGCGCCGGGCCGAGGGGGTGCATGGCGAGGCCCAGGGTGGTGACGTCGAGTTGCCGGACCCTGCTGATTTTGTCAGCCCGGATGCCTTCCGTTCGTTGGTCCAGGAGGGCGCTTCCGGCGATGCGCCGAGACGCTATCGGCCCATGAACAGTAGCTACTACGAGGAGTTGATCCGATGAGCTGCCGCGTACTCGTCCTCATCGCGCTGATCGTGCTGATCGCGCCTGCTGTCGCCGTGGCCGATGGCTCGCAGGTCCTGTCCTTGCTCGACGCGACCCGTATCGATGAAGCCGCGGAACTGCTCGAGAAACTTCCCGAACAGGATCCGTGGCTGCCCTGGGCACGCACCTACATGCAGTTCCATCGAGGTGACTACGCGGCCGCGCGCAAGTCGCTGCCGCCGGCCGGTTCCGACCCCGAGCGTGAGGCACGGTTGCCCTCGTTGCGCACCCGCGTGGAGCAGGCCTGGGAGGCGACCGTAGGCATGCTCAGCCGGTCGGAAGGACACTTTGTTTACCGCTTTGCCCCGGGCGTCGATGCGGTGCTGCCCGAGTACGCGTCGCCGGCGCTGGAGGCACAGCGGGCTGCCATGGAGGAGTTGCTTGGAGTGGCGCCGAAGCAAGCCACTCTGGTGGAGTTCTTCCCCACAGTCGAGCGCTTCGTCAAGGCGTCTGGCCTGCCGTCCGAGTGGGTTGAGACGACCCACACCGTGGCCATCGCAAAGTGGGACCGGATCCTGGTCCTTTCGCCGATGAACATGGCGCATGGCTATCCCTGGTTGGACACGCTGGCCCACGAGTACGTGCACCTGGCACTGTCGAGGGCGAGCCGCAATACGGCGCCCATCTGGTTCCAGGAGGGCTCTGCAAAGCTGCTCGAGGGACGCTGGCGGGGCGCCGACCTGGACACGCCGTTCCTGGGTCCGTGGGCGGAGAGCCTGCTCGTCACCGCGATGACCAGGGGAGCCCTGGTCGGCTTCGAGCAGATGCACCCCTCGATGGCGGCCCTGCCGTCCAGCGAGGTTGCGGCGCTTGCCTTTGCCCAGGTCGCCTGCGCGGTGGAGTTCATCTTCAGGCAGTCGGGAGCGAGCGGCTACCGGCGCGTGGTGCAGAGCATTGCTGCTGGCGCCGACATGATTGCGGCGGTCGAACAGGTCCTCGCTCTGAGCCAGGGCGGCTTCGAGGCGAGCTACCAGCAGCACATCCGCGGCAAGGGGCTCAGCGTGCGCACCAATGTCCAGGAGTTCGAGAGCAGTCTCGAGGAGGGGGCGGCCAGGGCAACCGACCCCCGCGGCCAGGCACTTGATCCCGTGCTCGTCGAGCACCGCCGCATGCAGCAACACGCACGCCTGGGGGACCAGTTGCGCCTGCGCGGTCACCGGGAGGCCGCGCTGATCGAGTATCACAAGGCGGACCGTGCCGAGCCCTACCATTCGCCGGCCCTGGCCAACAAGCAGGCGCGCACTCTGCGCGCAATGGGTCGGGTACAGGCTGCCCGCCGCGTGCTGGAAGAGAGCGTCGCCCTGTATCCAGAGTTCACGCCGACCACTACACTTCTTGCGGAACTTGCGGCCCGGGAGGGGCGGCTGGCCGAGGCCATTGCCCTCTTCGAACGCTCCATCGGACTGAACCCCTTCGACCCGTCAGTGCACCGCTACCTGGCGGAGTTGCTGGTGCAGCAGGGGAATGAGCAGGGAATCAAACGGGAGGAGCGCGTGTTGCGCGTTCTTGGAGACTACCTGGGACGATGAGCGTCCCCTGGAGATGACATGAGCACTGAGTTGCCAGAGACCCAGAACCCAAAGCCCGTGCGGCTCGAACAGACGGCGGAAGCTGTTGCGGCCATCGCAGCAGAAGCGCCGGATGGCGAGGAGAGCTCGACTGAAGAGGCCGGCAGGTCGGCAACCGAAGTCCAGGAAGTAGGTCAGCGCCTGGGGAGCGAGCTTGCCCGAGTCATTGTCGGCCAGGACGAGGTGGTCGAGTTGCTGCTCATTGCGCTCCTTGCGCGCGGCCATGCGCTGTTTCAGGGGGTTCCGGGCCTGGCCAAGACACTGTTGGTGCGCTCGCTGGCCGAGGCGACTTCCTGCAGTTTTTCGCGGATCCAGTTCACGCCCGACCTGCTGCCGTCGGACATCACTGGCACCGAGGTGTTCCAGGAGGACCCATCCACCGGCAAACGAGAGAGTCGCTTTATCCAGGGTCCGGTGTTTGCCAACCTGGTGCTTGCCGATGAGATCAATCGCACGCCGCCCAAGACCCAGGCCGCGCTACTCGAAGCGATGCAGGAGAGGCACGTGACCGCAATGGGACACAGCTTCGACCTGCCGGCGCCCTTTGCGGTGTTCGCCACGCAGAACCCCATTGAGCACGAGGGAACCTACCCGCTTCCCGAAGCTCAGTTGGACCGCTTCATGTTCCAGATCGAGGTGCCTTACCCCGATGCTGAGCAGGAAGTGGAGATCGTGGAGCGGACCACCATCGCAACGAGCGTGCAGTTGCAGGCCCAGGTGAGTGCCGAGGAGCTGGTGCGGCTCCAGGACGAGGTGCGCAGGGTGCCGGCCGGTCGGGATACGGTGCTTCTCGCCGTGGAGCTGGTACGCGCCAGCAGGCCCGGGCCAGATGCTGCGGACTGGATCAACAACTGGGTTTCCTGGGGCGCAGGTCCGAGGGCAAGTCAGTTCCTGGTGCTGGCCGGCAAGGCTCGGGCCCTGCTGCACGGGCGCTACGCTGTCACACGCGAGGACATTCGCGCCGTGGCGAAGCCCGTCCTGTCGCATCGCATCCTGCGCAACTTCAAGGCAGAAGCCGAGGGCATCACGAGCGCCCGGCTGGTCGAGGACCTGCTGGCCCTGGTGGATGCCCCAGTAGAACTTTGATGACTGCGCTGCCACCGCTGTTCCTCGAGCAGATTCGGGGTCTCGCTGCCCTGGCGCGCCGGCCCGTCCACGGTGCGGTGGCAGGGCACCACCGATCCCGCCGCCTCGGTGGCGGTAGCGAGTTCGCGGAGCACAAGCCCTACACGCCCGGTGACGACCTGCGCTACCTGGACTGGAAGGCTCTCGAGCGTACCGGTCGCTACCTCGTCAAGCAGTACCACAGCGACCGTCGCTGCGACGTTCAACTGGTCCTCGATCGCAGTGGATCGATGGCCTTTGGGAGCACCGCCGAACTGCCCGCAGCGTCCTGGGGGCCGTGGCCGGCTTCGAAGTGGCAGGCGGCTCACATGCTGGTCCTGTCCCTGGCCTTGATCTTCCTGCGCCAGGGGGATCGGGTCGGCCTCACCATCGCCGACGGTCGTGGACTGAGCGAGTTGAAGCCGCGCGGAGGTGAACGACGCCTGTCAGAACTGGCTGCCGGGGTTCTGGGTGAGTTGCCCGACGGTCGTGCCGACCTCAGTGCAGCCCTCGCGAGCTTCAGCGACCGCCGCGCTCAACCCCTGGTGGTTCTCGTCTCCGACCTCCTGGCTGAGGAGGATTGGCTGCCGACTTTGGGTCTGCACGCCGCACGCGGTTCGGAGACCTGGCTGTTGCACGTAGTCGATCCCGCGGAACTGTCCTTTCCCTACGAGGAGCCCACCCGCTTCGAGTGCATGGAGGGCGGCGGAGACATGAGTCTCAATCCGCGTGAGCTCGGACGGCTGTACCGGGCCGAGTTTGCAGACTTCCTGGAGCGCCAGCGGCGCGGTTGCCTGGACGCGGGGGTTCGGTACGCGCAGGTCCGTACCGACGAAGGCCTGGAGCGGATCCTGGCCCGCTTCCTGGCGGAGTAAGCAATGGGCCTGACCTTCGCCGCACCGTGGATGCTCGTGGGCCTGTCCCTGCTGGCTATGCCGGTGGTAGCTCACCTGACGGGCTACCGGGAGGTGCGCAGCGTGGCCTTCCCGACCCTTCGATTCCTGCGCTCCTCTCACATCAGGGCCCGCAAGCGCACCCGCATCGAAGCTCTGTTGCTGCTGTTGATGCGGCTGCTGATGGTGGCAGCCCTGGTCCTGCTGTTCGCCCGTCCGAGCCTGACCTGGACCGCCCCGGGCCTGGCTGGGCTCGAACCCGACCGGCCCACGGTGATCCTGCTGGACGTGTCCGCGTCGACGTCGGCAATCATCGCCGGCGAGAGGGTCTTCGATCGGCAACGCGAGGAGGCGCTGACTCTGCTCGAAGGCCTCGCCGACAGCACTCCTGCCGCTGTCATTGCCTTTGATGATCGGGCGCAGGTTCTGGGCCCTGGGCTTAGTGGCAGCCACAGCCGCCTGAAGCGCGAGTTGCGTGACATCGAGCCTGGTGACGGGGCGACCGACCTCGACCTGGCTTTGCGTCGAGGTCGTGATCTGCTGCGCGAGAACGGTCTCGGTTCGGCGTCCATTTTCGTCCTCAGTGATGGGACCGCCAGCAACGCGCCGAGCGGTCTCACAGACACCTGGCCTGCAGGCTTGACGGTGCACTACCGTGACGTGGCCACGGGCTCCCTGCAGAACCGCTTTGTGGACTCGGTAGAGGTGCGGCAGGCAGTGCAGCAGGGAGCTGGACTGCGAGTTGATGTGTCGGTGGTGGAGGTCGGCCAGTCGAGCTCCGAGGTCAGCCCCCTGACCCTTGCGCTCGAGGGTGGCTTGGAAGTGAACCTGGATCTGCAGTTTCAGGACGGTCGGGCTACGGGCAGCTTCACCCTGCCAGTGCCACCCCAGGGCGACCAGTTGGCGCGGATCACCCTGCCGGAAGACGCTCTGCTTGTCGACGACGTGTTCTCCTTCGGGTTGCGAGGAGATACCAGCCTCGATGTGCTGCTGGTGTCGGGTGACGGGGGCACTCAACCTCGCGACGATGAAGTCTACTACCTGGAAAAGGCGCTGCAGCCCGGCGCCGGGTCGGTGTCTCGTGTGCATCCTAGAGTGGTGTCTGCGGAGGCGCTTCGCCGCGTCGACGGGGGCCCCGGCGACGTCATCTTCCTGTGCAACGTGGCGGACCCACGCCCCCTTGCCGATGCTCTCCTGTCGTTCGTCGAGCGCGGCGGCGGCCTGTTTGTCTCGGTGGGCTATCGAACCGACCCGGACAAGTACAACGAGCACCTCGGCAAGCTCCTCCCGTCGCGTTTCACTGAGGTCAAGAGCCGGGGTCACGGTAGCTTCGAGATCAGCCCGGTGGGCCTCGCGCTACCGCCCCTGGAGCGAGACGAATTCCGAGTGTTTCGAAGCGGTGGCGCGGGGGTGTTCTCGGAGGTGCGCTTCGGGCGTGTGATCGCGACGGAGCCGTCACTGTCTGCTGGCAGCAAGGTGCTTTTGCGCTACACGGACGGACTGCCGGCTCTACTCGAACGCAAGGTGGGCAAGGGCCGGGTCTTGCTGTTCACCTCTACGGTCGACGATGACTGGACCGACCTGCCTCTTCGGTCGATCTTCGTGCCGCTGGTGCACCAGTTCGCGCGCAGTCTCAGCAACACCCTGGCTCTGGACTCCCAGGGAGTGTTCGAGGTAGGCGAGCCCGTTCCTATCGTCTTGCCATCGGACCCCCACCAGGAAGCATGGCTGCGTGGCCCCGCCGAGGTGGAGGTCCGGCTCGATCCGCTCGCTGCCGACGAGTCTGGCCACATCCTGTTCCGCGAGGGCCGGGCAGTTGGCCACTACAGCCTATTCTGGGAGAATCCCGACGGTGGGGAACCCCTGCGCAAGGGCAGGTTTTCCCTGCGGGTTCCCGAACGTGAGTCCAGGCTCACGCCGCTTTCTCGCCACAGTCTGCAGGGCGCAGTACCGGGTCTCGTGTTCCACGGCGACTCGGACAAATCGGTCGCCGACAGCCCCGGCAAGGTGATTCGCACCAGTTCGTTGCTGCCGCCGCTGCTGCTGGCGGCCCTGTTGTTGCTGCTGGGCGAAGCCACTGTGTCACTGAGAAGAGCTTGAGGTGTTGCGATGACCAGCCGCAGGAAGTTTCTCGCAGGGATGGGCCTCACGGCGCTGGCGGCCTCGTTGGCTTCGTTCCCGCGTAGGGGCGCCGCCAATGAACAGAGTGTTGCCGGCGTGGCACGGCTAAAGATTCCTGGAGTCGAGGACCCCCGCCCCGGCGCCCTCGCTGACCTTCTGCGTGATGTCGAACACAACAGTTCGCTCAAGTCCCGGCTCAGCGCGGAGGAGGTCGATGCCGGAGGCCAGGACCTCTTCAACCACCCTTTCGTCGTGATGAGCGGAGACCGCTCCTTCGCGCCGCTGAGCGAAGAGGCTGTCGGCAATCTCAGGCTGTACCTGCGGGAAGGGGGCTTTTTGTTTATCGACGATGCCACCGGCAGGCAGAACTCCGCCTTTGATCAGTGTGTTCGCCGGGAATTGAAACGAATCCTGCCGGGCGCGCCGCTGGTCAGCATCGGTCGCGACCACGCGGTGTACCGTTCGTTCTTCCTGCTCGGAGGAGTGGCGGGCCGGATGTCCGTTCGACCCTACCTCGAGGGCGTCTGGCAGGGCGATATCACCCCCGTGCTGTATTCCAGCAATGACCTGCTGGGTGCTCTGTGGCGTTCGTCCGGTGGTGGATACGGGCTGGAAGTGGTGCCGGGCCGAGAGCGCCAGCGAGCCCAGGCCCTGCGCCTGGCCATCAACGTTGTGCTGTTCGCGCTGACGGGCAACTACAAGCGCGACGCGGTGCACGTTCGTACGTTGCTCAAGCGGATGCGTCGGCAGGGTGGCTACGCGCGATGAAAGAGCAGCTGCTTCGCACCACTACGCTGAGCTGGGAGCCAGCGCTCGAGGGATGGCTGATGCTTGCCGCCTGGTTCCTGCTGGCGGCTGCGTTGGCGGCGTCCCTTTACGGTTATCGCGGCGTCGATCCCCGTAAGCGCTTGCTGCTGTCCGCTCTGCGACTGGTCGCCATCGCGAACCTGGCGATGGTGTTGGCCGGTCCGGCACGGGTCCACACCGAAGGCCAGCAACGGCGGGATCCTCTGGCTGTGCTGATCGATGGATCCCGGTCGATGCGGGTGCAGGACGTAGACGGAGCCGCACGCAGTTCTGCGGTCGAGGCCTGGCTTGCTTCCCGGAGCGGGGCATTCGAGCGTCTGAGCGAAGAGCACCGACTGCGCTTCTTCCTGGTCGGAGATGGCCTCGAGCCGTGGACGCCTTCGGCCGCGCTGCCCTCGGACGGAACCTCCACTGATCTGGGCCAGGCGTTGTTCGGCTTGCAGGAGGCCCTGGCCGGCGAGTATCCGGCCGGAGTGCTGTTGGTTTCCGATGGTGCGGACCGGTCTGCACTGGGACGTGCGCTTCGCAGTGAGGGAGAGGCCGGCGTCAAGCGCCTCACCGAGGGGCTTGCCTTTCCAGTATCGACCTGGACTCTCGGTAGCGAGGCGGGCCCGCCCGATCTCAGCGTCAGTCTCAAGCTGCCTCCCTTTGGTTTTGTGCGCCGGCCGCTGGCGGTCGAGGCGAGTGTCCAGTTGAGTTCTCTGCAAGCTCGGGAGATTGACGTCCTGCTGCGTGAAGATGGTGAGATCATCAGTATCCGAAGCCTTCGCCTGGAGCAGGGAGACCCCCAGGTGGTTAGCTTCGAGGTAAAGCCTGACCAGGTCGGCTTTCACACCTACCGGGTGGAGGTCCCAACCTTGAGTGGAGATGCCATCGTCGAGAACAACTCGGCGGAAGCGACGGTCAAGGTGGTCCGCGATCGTACCCGGGTGCTCCAGGTCACATCCCGGCCGTCCTGGGACGTCAAGTTCCTGCGTCGTCTGCTCAAGACGGATCCGAACATCGACCTCGTGTCGTTCTTCATCCTCCGCAACAGTGAGCGCAAGGGACCACTGGTTCGCAACGGCGGGGAACTGTCCCTCATCGCGTTTCCGTACGAGGAACTGTTCACTGAAGATCTGCAGGGCTTCGATCTCGTGATCTTTCAGAATTTCTGGTTCGGCTCGTTCATGCGGCACCCTTCGGATCGCTTCCTGCTCAACCTGGTCGACTACGTTCGCGCTGGTGGAGCCTTCCTGATGATTGGCGGAGACACCGCCTTTGGCGAAGGCGACTATGGCAACTCGCCCCTGGCCGAGGTGATGCCCACCGACATTCCGGCCGGTGCTGCGCGCCCTGACCGCTTCCGGGCAGTTCTCACTGAGACGGGGCAGCGCCATCCCATTACCCGCCTCGACCGAGACGAGGCTCGCAACCAGAGCCGCTGGAAGCAGCTGCCGATGTTGCAGAACCTCAACCCCCTGGGCTCGTTGCGGCGTGGCGCTGTCGCCCTGCTAAGCGCCGGTCAGAGTGGTGGCTTGCTGGCTGCTGCACGCAGTGTCGGCAAAGGCCGCACCATGGCTTTTGCCAACGATGAGACCTGGCGCTGGAGCATGTCCGGTGCCAGTGATCGGAGTGCCGGCCGCGAGCACGCGTTGTTCTGGCGGAACGCCATCCGTTGGCTGGTAAAGGACGTGGAGCAGGAGCAGGTGCAGGTAATCCTGGATGCCGAGAACTACGATCTGGGCGACCCGGTGCAGGTGCAGGTGCGGGTGCTGGGAGAGAACTACGCGCCCCGCGCAAACATGGAAGTCGTAGGCAGCGTCGGCCCCCTGGATGGCGAGTCCTGGCAGGAGTTGTCGGAACGCACGGATGCAGACGGGCAGATCACCGTTACGACGACGGCCCGTGAAGAGGGGGTCATGGTGGCTCGAGTAGACGTCGTCGGAGTTCCGGATCCCTTTGGTCATGCGGAAGCGCGTGCCTCGGTG
Source organism: uncultured Rickettsiales bacterium (assembly GCA_964490445.1). Taxonomy (GTDB): domain Bacteria; phylum Myxococcota_A; class UBA796; order UBA9615; family UBA9615; genus UBA6601. The sequence goes on from CAZBDA010000019.1 coordinate 59,890, forward strand.
GTCGAGAGGCGAGGGGAGCTTGCGGATCCACGCAGTCGTGCGGATCTCATGGCCGCCCTCAGCGAGGCTACGGGCGGGGCAGTTTTGCAGGGCGAAGCGCCCGACCCTCGCGACATGGAACGTCGTCCGGCCAACACCCTGCTCGCCATGGAGCGGCGGGTCGAGGTGCTGTGGAGTCGTTGGTGGTGGTTGTTGCTCGCGGTGGTCCCATTGGGTGTCGAGTGGACGCTCCGTCGACGCCTTGGGCTGCGTTGAGTGGTCTGTGTCCCCGCTCATGGTATAAGCCGCAAGCACGTGCCACGGGGCGGATCAGCATGGGACTTTGCCGATGACTCTTGCTGTGACCGGTGGCACCCTGCGGGGGCGCCGCCTTCGGCCACCTCGAGACCGGGCAGTCCGGCCCACAGCGGCGCGGGTGCGGGAGGCTCTTTTCTCAATCCTCGGTCAGAACCTGGACGGACAGCGGGTGTTGGACATGTTTGCGGGCACGGGCACGGTCGGAATCGAGGCAGCCTCACGGGGCGCCAGCGAGGTCGTGTTCGTAGAGAACAACCGCGAACACCTGGGCCTTCTGCGCAAGAACGTCGGGCTGCTCGAGGGTGTGGCTGAGTTCCAGGTGCTTGCCAGGGACGCGTGCAAGGCGGTCGGCGTATTGGCACGCGAGGGCCGCTCCTTCGACTTCGTCTTCCTCGATCCTCCCTATGGCACAGGGCTCGGCTCGGCGTGCCTTGCGGCAATGGCGCCGTTCGCCGGGTCCCTGCTGTCGCAGGCTGCAGTGCTGGCAGCCGAGACTGATGGACGAGAGGAGTTGCCCAGCGAGGTGGGTGACTGGCGTTGTGTTGATAATCGTAGCTATGGCCAGACGGCCCTGGCGTTCTACCGGCATAGGGAGGCAATGACATGACGCGAACCGCCATCTATCCGGGCAGCTTTGACCCCATGACGATGGGCCACGTCAACATCGTGGACCGCTCGCTGGAGGTGTTCGATGAGGTGATCGTCGCAGTGCTCCGCCACCCGGAGAAACGTGCGCTCTTCACTGTCGACGAACGGGTCGCGATGATGACGGATATCCTGGCTGCTGAGGATCGCGTCCGGGTAGAGAGCTTCGATGGATTGCTGGTGGACTATGTCCGGAACTGTGGTTCGAAGACAGTGATCCGCGGATTGCGCGCCGTGCAGGACTTCGAGTACGAGTTCCAGATGACCATGATGAACAGGCGCCTGGCACCCGATATCGACACCGTGTTCATGATGACGGACGAGGAGTACTTCTACATCGCGTCGCGGACAGTCAAGGAGGTCGCTGCTCTAGGTGGTGACATCTCGGGCTTGGTGCCCGATCAGGTGGCCGTCGCGATGCAGGGAAGGTACTGATTCGGGGGCTGCCGTGATTCGACTTTCCGACCGTATTGCAGCGCTACCACCCAGCGCTACCCTGACCATCAAAGCGCGGGCCGCGGAACTACGTGCTGAGGGGCACGACATCATTGATCTGAGCGCCGGTGAGCCCGATGGCAGTCCGCCTTCGGAAGCTTCGCAGGCTGCCCAGCAGGCGATTGCCGAAGGAAAGCACTACTACACGCCTGTGCCCGGCACGTCCGAGCTGCGCCAGGCCATCGCAACGAGCTACCGCGAGCGCCACGGTCTCGACGTAACGGCGGCCAATGTCATGGTCACGATGGGTGGCAAACAGGCTCTCTTTAACCTCGCACAGAGCCTGTTCAATCCGGGCGACGAGGTGATCCTCTTCTCGCCCTACTGGGTGTCTTATCCCCCGCAACTGCAGTTGGCCGAGGCCTGTCCGGTGATCATTCGGAGCCGCCCCGAGGAGGGCTTCCAGCCGAATCTCGACGAGGTGAGGGCGGCCATCACCGAGCGCACCCGGGCCATCCTGGTGAATAGTCCGAGCAATCCCACCGGGTGTGTCATCGAGCCAGCCCGCCTCGCAGCGATCGCCGAGCTGGCCCGCGAGCACGATCTGATCGTGATCTCCGACGAAATCTACGATGCGATCACCTACGACGGTGCAACGAGCACCTGCATGGCGACGCTGTCCGACGACGCGGCGTCGCGAACCGTGATCGTCAACGCCGTTTCGAAGACCTTTGCGATGACCGGTTGGCGCGTGGGCTGGATCGTGGCGCCTCCAGAGGTGGTCAAGGCCTGTTCGAAGATCCAGGGTCACAGCACATCGGGTGTTTGCGAAGTGAACCAGTTGGCTGCAACTGCGGCGATCCGCGCATCAAGGGACCACTTCCTGGAGCCGATCCTGGGCGCCCTCGATCGGCGGCGGAAGCTGCTCGCTGCCGCACTCGATGGGGTGTCAGGCATCGAAGTCGGGCCAATTGCGCAGGGTGCTTTTTACCTCTTCCCGCGTATTGACGGCCTGTTCGGGCGGTCGACCCCTTCAGGTACACAGCTGGGCTGTGCCCTGGATGTCGCAGCCTACCTGCTCGACGAAGGGCAGGTTGCCGTGGTGCCAGGGGAGGCCTTCGGCGAGGCGCGTTGCGTGCGCATCTCGTATGCGACCACCTTTGAGCAAATA
>CAZBDA010000020.1:0-20976 GCA_964490445.1 uncultured Rickettsiales bacterium
CGGAGCCCGAACCCGCCGCGGAGCCCGAACCCGCCGCGGAGCCCGAACCCGCCGCGGAGCCCGAACCCGCCGCAGAGACCGAACCCGCCGCAGAGATGTCCTATGAAAAAGAGTACCTGGCGACCCTGGGAGGCAAGGCCAGTGGCGGCTCACTGTCGAGCAGCGAGATCGACCACCTCAAGTCCTGCAAACCGAACGACTCGAACTACCTGCGCGCCTACGCTCTGCTGTCTGCATATTACGAGAAAAAGCGTGACAAAAAGGCGCACTGCGAGACCGCCGAGACGGTCCTCGGACAGGCGCGCTACAAGTACAACCCGGACTGGAACGTCGAAGCTGCCAAGTGCAGCCTACGCAACCGTGATTGGGACAAGGCCGCACGCTATGCGGGTGAGGCCCTCTCCAAGCAGCAGGACATGGGGCGTAAGACCCGCGCACAACGCGTCCTGCTCGCTTATCAAATCAAGGCCAAGGCCTACACGAGCAAGTATGAAGGGAACGCCAAGGCCAACTCGGGCTTCGGTGATGTCCAACTACTGAACCGTGCGCTCGCGGCCTGGCGTGAGACCCAGAACTACGCGAAGGGCGTTGGTGCCAGCAAGGAAGCCGAGCAGGCGAAGCGAGAGGTCGAGGACCTGGAACAGCGGAAGAGTCAGTAAACCGGCACCCGGGTGCGCTCGTTTCAGTCCTCCAGTGACGCCATCAGGCGCTGGTAGCTTTGAAATCGCGCCGTCGGGATCAGCCCATCGCTGACCGCGCTGTGGACGGCACATTCATCCTCGCTCATGTGCAGACAGTCGCCGAAACCGCAGGAAGCGGCAAAGGGAGAGAACTCCGGGAAGTGCACCGGCACGTCACCGCGACTCAGATCGACAAGACCAATGGCTCGAACACCGGGAGTGTCCACCACCCAACCACCCCGGGGTAGAGGCAGAAGACGGGCAATTGAGGTCTTGTGCCGACCTCGAACCCGCCCCCCAGAACGCGACATCTCGCCCGCCTCGGGCGCACCCTCGAGTCCCAGCGCCTGGCAGAGACTGGACTTTCCAACCCCGGAGTGACCGGCAAACACCGACACCTTCCCTGCCAGGTGCGAACGTAGTTCATCGAGACCGGCACCGGTCTCTGACGATGTCGCCACAATCTGTACACCAAGGTCTCGGTAGGGCTGCAGTGCCAGCCAGCCGGGATCGTCAGCTGGGGTCTGGTCGAGCTTGGTCAGGACGATCATTGCATCGATCCCAAGCACCGAGGCAAGTACCAGGTAACGGTCGAGGGCACCGGTTCTCAGGGGCGGCTCCTGCAACGCAGTGGTAATCGCCATGAGGTCGACATTCGCAGCAATGACGTGACCGACGCGGTCCTCTTCACCACGCTTCCGGCGGAGCTCATTCCTCCGTGCCGAGCGGCCGACGATGATCTGTTCCTGATCCGTGGCACCCCGCTCAGTCCATACCCAGTCCCCTGCGCAGACTCCGAACAGCTTATGTACCTTCGGAGTCAGCATGCACATCGGCTGCGACCCATCGGCCAGGAAGGTCTCGGCGTGACTACCAAACTGGCACAGGACAAGGCCATCGGGCCCAATTCCCTCGAAGCGTGCCAACAGTCGCTCTCGCTGAAGCTGTTCCTGCAACTCCCGGTTGGCCGCCTTCTTCTCGCTTCGAGAGTCCGAGCGTGCTCCACTGCGTCGGCCGCGCCCCGCGATTCGCCCACCGCTCTTCTTCTTGCCCATCAACAGGCCCTCTGCTCGACTGCGGGCGTCACGGGTCGAAATGCTAGGCTGGTTGAGAAGTCTGGCCAACCGTTGAGAAGCGGGTTTGTCACCTGAGGACCTTACCCCGTGAGCATTCGGAACCTTGTCTTTCTCTGCGTGCAGAATTCGGCACGCAGCCACATGGCAGAGGGCTTGGCCCGGGCAGCAGCACCTTCCAATCTTGCAGTGTGGAGCGCTGGCTCCCAGCCCTACATGCTTCGACCACAGGTCACCACGGTGTTGGCAGAGCTTGGTATCGACAGCAGAGACCAACGCTCCAAGGGGCTGGATGAGGTTCCCCTCGATGACTCCAGCCTGGTCATCACCCTCTGCGCCGAGGAGATCTGTCCCGCAGCGCATGGGACCAGGTCCCTGCACTGGCCCATTGCCGATCCCGCAGGTGGCGAGTGCGACGATGAGGGAGAGCGCCTCGAACGCTTCCGAACGGCTCGAGACCAGATCGAAGCCAGAATCGAGCAGCTACTACTCGAGCTTCGGCAAGACGACCACTGACAAGCCCGACTCGAGGACCGAGGCGGCTGCAATACACTCAGGGAGTAGCCGGCGGCGCAGGCTCGGGACTCGGCTCGACTGCGGGCTCCGGATCGGCTGCGGGCTTGGTGGGAGGCGCTCCGAGCTCCGCGTCCACCGCTGGAGCTGGCTCAGGCGCCTCGGCGCCCACCCCTGGTGGCTCAACTTCGATCGCCGGGGCCGGCGCGGGTTTCTTCACCTCGGGAGTTTCGAGCATGGTGCTCGGCGAAGAATGCGTGGCGCCAGCTTCGGTGCTGGCATCTACCAGCCGCAGCACAGACAGCGACACCGCCAGCAGCAGCAAGAGAGCCATGAGCCCCGCCGAGGACCACAAACTGGGACCGTCCTCGTCACCATCATCGTCATCCGCCTCGCCCGCCGAGGCGGCCATTCGCCTGCCAATTTCCTCATCGGTGACTGCGGGCATGGAGTTGGTGACCGTGTCACGGGCAACCGTCGCCACCAGACCATCGGGAACCTCCCAGATGATGGCAGTCAGGTTGTCCGGTGCCTCACCCGCCAGCACCGCAGCCTTCAGCGCGGCTGCGCGGACGGTAGTTGCGCCTTCCACCGACTTCATTGCGGGCAGAAGCACCTCCCGGTTCTCGTTGTGACCGAAGATCCCATCGGACGCAATCAGTAGCGACTGGCCGGCCTGCAGTTGCAGCGGGCCATGCACCTCGGGTTGCTGGTCAACTCCACCACCCAAGACCTGGGTGAGGCGCGCCCCCTCGGCGACCTTCATCGCCTGCGACACAGCCAATCCCCGATCGATCAGGCCGTTGGCGATGTTGTGATCGCGAGTCCACTGCGCGACCATGCCGCTCGCCTCCCGGCTATAAACACGACTGTCTCCGACGTGGAAGCGCCAGGCACAGAGGCTCGCCGTCTCGATGAGCAAACCGACTACGGTCGATGCTGGCGGCCTGCCCTCGCCCTGCGCCAACGCACGGACTCGAAGGTGGGCATCCCCGATGACGCTGGCAAGCCAGTCAGGCGGCCCCCCTGCCGGCGGACTTCCATTCTCGGAAAAGAACGAACTGAAGGTGAGCACCACCTGCTCAGCAGCCTTGTCACCGCGTTCGTGGCCGCCGGCACCGTCCGCTACGACCAGCAAAAGGTACGTACCGTCCCAGATGAGTCGGACCAGCAAGCGGTCCTCGTTGCGCTCCCGAACGAGGCCGAGATCAGTCACCCAGGCTACAATTCCGAGCACTCCCAGGTCGATGTGACCATCGGCCAGGAACTCTTCGGGAATGGTCTCTAGTGCCTCGGCAGAGTCTGTCACGAGGGCAGTATAACGAGCATCCTTCTTTCCGGGCCCGCCGGGAATCATCGGCGGCGCGAAAGGGAGCGCTCAGACTCCGGGCAGGGTGACCTGGCGCACTGCGCGAATAGCGTCCTCACAACCAGTGATTCGCTGTGCTTCCTCGATCATGCCGGCCACTTCGTCATCGCTGAGGCTTCGGCTCAAAACCGACAGGTCGTATGCAACCCCGTACCGGGGAAAGTCGCGGTGGCTTGACTGCAGGTTGTCGACGCCAGCTGCATAGATGGCGTCATCAACCGCCTTCTTGGTACCACGTACGTCTGCGTGCATGACGGCAAGGATGTGCGGCGCTTCGGCGCTGCTGGCAACGTCGATACGCCGCCGCGGCGCGTAGACACAGTCCTCGACCGTCGCCTTGAGGCTGAGTTGGGTGGCGGTACGCACCATCTTCTGTCCGATCCGTGGCTGTGCCTCGCGAGTCGCCGCTCCGATGTGCGGCGTGCACTGCACCCGCGGCTCGTCCGCAAAGGGATTGCTCCACCGGGTCTGGCCTGCCTGCGGCTCATCGGGAAAGACATCGACAAAAGCTTGCCGGATGCTGCCGGCCTGGACCGCTGCAACGAGCTCTCCGGGATCAACCAGGAAACCGCGAGACAGGTTGATGAACAGTCGCGGCGAATCGCTACCTCGCTCGGCACCGAGACTCATGAGCATCTTGCGAGACACCAGCCCGCGGTTGAGTTGACCTCGCCAGTCCTCGGCACTGAGATGCAAAGTGACCACGTCGGAGTTGGCGAACAACTCCCTTGGCTCCTCCATGAACTTCCAGTCGAGCGCCTCACCGACACCCACTGCGACCTCATCGCTGTCGTGGAAGAGAATCTCCATGCCGAGGGCCTCGCCCAACCGCGCCACCTGCTTGCCGATACTGCCGAGGCCAAAGATCCCGAGGGTTCTCCCCTTCACCTCGAAGCGGCCGATGTTGGACTTCTCCCAACGGCCCTCGCGCATCTCCGACCAGGCCTCGGGGATCCGCCGCGCGCCAACCAGCAGTTGCCCGATCACCAACTCAGCCACCGAACGACCGTTGGAACGTGGATCGTTTTGCACCAGTACCCCGCGATCTGCAGCTGCCTGCTTGTCGACTGAGTCATCGCCGATGCAGCACAGCATGACCCCGAACAACTCCGGAGCATGGTCGAGGACCTCGGCGTCGATTTCGAGCCGAGAGCGCTTGAACAACAGGTGCGGGCGATGCTTCTCGAGGATGTCGAGTAGCTCTGCACGGCCAAGGGTCTGCGAGACGCGAACCACCTCGAAGCCTGCCTCCACGAGGCCGGAATCGAGCACAGGGTCGGGGTTCTCGAGAATGACGGCCCGGGTAAGGGGCCCACGCATAATTCGGGTCTCAGGCATGGGCCCGCAAGATACGCGAAGGTGAGGTGTGCTATCTACCCGCAGTGACCACTGACGCACCGATTGTCGTCCTCACCGGCGCCAGTTCTGGAATCGGCGCCGCCCTGGCTGTCGAGTTGGCACACACTCGAAAGGCACGAATCGCGCTTCTTGCCAGGCGGAAAGAGTTGCTCGACGAGGTCGCCCGCGACGTCACCAGAGCCGGCGGAGAAGCCCTTGTGCTCCCATGCGATGTGGTCGATCCAGCGGCTGTCCAGGCAGCAGTCGCCAGCGTGACCGAGCAATTGGGCCCCATCGACATCGCCATCGCCAATGCCGGAATCGGCTCTGCGATGGGGCTACGAGATCTGTCCTTCGAGACCATGCGCAATGTCATGGACGTCAACTACAACGGCACCGCCACCTTGCTGGCTGCAGTCATTCCGCAAATGGTTGAGCGCGGAAGCGGCCAGGTCGCTGCGGTGTCGTCGATCGCCAGCTACCGCGGCCTGCGCCGCTCGGGCCCCTACTGCGCGAGCAAGGCGGCGGTCAGCACCCTGCTGGAGGCATTGCGACTGGAGTTGGCGCCTCTCGGGATCAGTGTCACGACAATCCATCCCGGCTTCATCAAGACACCGATGACCGACAAGAACAACTTCCCGATGCCGTTCATGGTGCCGGTCGAACGCGCCGCACAGGTCATCGCCCGCGGCCTTCGAAAACGGCGCCGTGAAATCAACTTCCCCTGGCCGATGGTGCTGGCTGTGAAGCTGTTACGCCTGGTGCCCGGTTGGCTATTCGATCGACTCATGGCACGGCGACCGCACTGATCGGGTGGGGACCGACCCCGGACCTGTCGGGCCCGTCAGCCTAAGGCGCTTCGGACGCGTCGGAACCGCCACCCTGGGTGGCTTGCTGCCTCAACCGTTCCAGGCACTGTTCGACGTTTCTCCGCCAACGGCGCTCCTGTGCCGGCCCCTGGGGGGCATCTCCCTCCAGCCAACGCAGGTGCAAGGTCGCAACCGTCGTGCCGGGTCCGCCTTCCAGGTCCAATTCGTAGCAAAGCCGACGCGACGGAACCGCAGTGTTCCGAGGCTGATAGCCGGCCTCGATGACTGCCTTGTCTTCCTCGGCGCTGACGATTCGAGTGCGCAGCTTGTCGCCGTCTCGGACGATCAGTTGGCGGGTTCCATCGGGAAGATCTCGAGATGCCGCGGCAGAAGCAACCTGGTCGGGAGCCCACAACCAGGACATCACCGAATCCAGTTGGCTCGCCAGGCTCCGGACGTGCGGACGGGGCGCGCGGATTTCGAGGGAGGCAGTGACCACTACTGAATCGCTCAAGACATCTCCACGAACAGAGGACTGGACGGCCACAGACTGCCCCCTCGTAGCCCCCCGGTCAAGGCATACGAGACTGCGCCCTGCCGCTCGGATGCAAGCGGCCGTTGGACCGACAAAACAGCCCCGAGGCTGCCAGTTATCGGCAGCCTGTTTTGGCAACCCTGGGCTGCGTAGTAATTGCCCGGCGGCAGGAACGGAAGTCCGACTGCAGCGCTAGAGCAGCGCCTCGCGACACCAAGCCAGAGACGCCGAGAAGTCGCCGTCCTGACCTGCGCGCCCCGCACTGCTCTTTCACGTACCGCACGCAGCACCTATATTGGCCGGCACATGGCGCCCGCACTACCCATACTCACCACTTCGAGCGAGCAAGACTCCGATCCAAGCGTGCTGGTTTCACCGCCAGAAAGCTGGCAGGCAGGCCTCGAGCGACTGCGTCAGGTGTTTCGAACCGAAGAACGCTGGATTGTCGCCTTCTCCGGCGGCATCGATTCGACATTCGTACTGAAGGTCGCGGTAGAAGAACGCGGCGATGATGTGATCGCCTTGACCGCGGTCTCACCGACCCTTCCCGACGAGGAGCGAAAAGAGTGCGTCGAGCTCGCCCGGCACCTGGGTGCCAGGCACCTACTCGTCGACAGTCACGAGATGGACCGCCCGGAGTTCGTCAACAACCCCAGCAACCGCTGCTACTTCTGCAAGGACGAGTTGTACTCGATCGCCAGGCGCGAGGCCGAGCGCCTGGCCGTCGCGCAAATCGCCGATGGTGTAAACATCGATGACCTCGGCGACCACCGTCCCGGACTGCTGGCCGCTGAAGAGTACTCTGTGGTCCACCCGCTGGTGATCGCTGGAATGAGCAAGGCCGATGTCCGCGGCGCGGCACTCGCCCTGGGCCTCGAGAATTGGAGCAAGCCCGCATTTGCCTGCCTCTCTTCACGCTTCCCTTATGGAACCCAGATCACAGGAGGGCGATTGCTGATGGTCGCCGCCGTTGAAACCCTGCTCAAGCAACTCTCCTTCCGCCAGTACCGCGTGCGCTACCACGGCGAGATGTGCCGCATCGAAGTCCGCCCGGCGGACCTGGGCCGAATGGTGAGCGAACCGGTCCGTTCCCAGGTGATCGCCTGCTGCCAGGAAGCCGGCTTCAAGTACGTCACCATCGACCTGCAGGGCTACCGGACCGGATCGCTCAACGAAGTGTTGGACTCCTGAGAGCAGCCCGGCCGACGACTCCAGGCAGACTGACTGTGTCCCCGGAAGACCCGCCGAAAGCCCTTTCACGTGGCAGGATCTGGCGGGAAGTACTGGTCCTGTACCTGGGTTCCGCACTCCTGATCCGAGGCATCAAGGAGGTCGTCGACTCTGGCCACCTCTCAGGGGACTGGTTGGTGCTGGTCGCGCTGGTCTTCCTCTACACACCGGTGCTCGCCGAGTACTGGAACCGGTACCGGGTAGACGCGGACATCCTGTTCCCCGAGGGTCCTCGCCTGAGGCTGCCCTGGAGCCGAGATGGCAGGCAGGCGACGCTGACCCTGCCCGAACTGGGGCCAGCCTTGAAGTGGCTGGCGATACTGATCGTGGTCATCTATCCGCTGTTCATCCTCGGCTACCACCATTGCCAGAGTTGGGCCTTCCACTGGTTCTCCAGCGAAGTCCTGGCTCTGCAGCCGCCCTACCCGAAGTTCGGCCCGGGGCATGGCCTGCCCGACGACCTGTTGCTACAGATCCTCTACCAGTTGCTGTGCGTAGGTTATGCCGAGGAGTTCTTCTACCGCGGCTACCTGCAGACACGTCTCAACGATGTCTTTCGGCCGGATCGTTTCCGCCTGCTCGGCGCCAGCTTCGGCTGGAGCCTGCCGCTAACAGCCGTGCTGTTCACGATCGGACACTCCATCGTCACGCTCCAGTGGTGGCAGCCCTTCATCATCTTTCCAGCGCTCCTGTTCGGCTGGCTCCGCGCTCGCACCGGCAACATTCTCGCCGGAGCGCTGTTTCACGCCTGGGCCAACACCGTGATGATTGTCCTGGATCACATCTACGGCATTACCAGCTAAGGCGAATTCAGCGCGTCCCTCTCAGTCGACGTCGAGCCGATAGTCGACCATCGCGTCACCATCGAACAGGTACCAGCCCACGAACGGACGTCCCGCGAGCATGTGGGGCACCCACAAGCGATCGTCCTCCCACATCTCGTCGTAGGGAAGGGCGTCGCGAGATACCCAGAACGGCAGTGCTTCGTCAGTCTCGATGGGGTCACCGGAGAAGTCGTCACTGACAAAAACGTGGACATGCAGCGAGTAGCCATCAGTAAATTGAAAGTGATGCTCGCCGCAGCTCCGCGGACTACGCACGTCGAGACCGACCTCTTCCTTTACCTCTCGAACAGCGCACTCGAGAGGAGACTCACCGGGCTCGATCCGACCGCCAGGAGCGTTGATCTTTCCCGCCCCGAGACCCCGCTTCTTCCGGATTAGAAGCAACTGTTCACCGTCGATGACGAACATCAACGTTGCGCGGTCTTGCGGCTGCCAACGCTCCCAGTCGACGTCGGCATAAGAGCGCCATGGCGAGGACGATGGTGCAGGGTTCGGAGTATCGTCAGGCATCGCGAGAATCTAGCAGTCCGACAGGCTGCTAGTGTCCATCATGGGATGTCCACAATGAAACTGACTGAGCCACCGTGGCTGGAGAGGCCCGGGCTTGCAATCAAGCAGTTCTCGCTGCTGAGCATGCTGATCCTGTCCGTCGGTGCTCCGACGGCGGGCTCGGCACAGGCAGACACCGAGCAGCCAACAACTGCGGGCCAACTGGTCGACCGGATCGTCGCAACTGTAGACGACACGCCAATTTCCGCCTCAGAGGTCGCGTTCGAGGACGCGGTGCGATCGCAAATCCTCGCCTCTGGCAACAGAGCAGCCTTCGGACGCCTGCTGACCGAACCCGGCGAGGCACTGGAAGCTCTGGTCTTCCGCCTCATCCTGCTGAAACAGCCGGCGACTGCCGGGATCGAAATCGCAGACAGAAGCGTCGCTGAAGAGCGCACGGAACTCCTCGAGGAGAGCTTCGAGTCAGCACTCGACTTTGCTGGCTTCCTGCGCCGTTGGGGAATGACGCGTACCGACCTGGTGCGTTACCTCCATACCTATGTACGACTCGACACGATGATCGAACTGTCCGTCGATCCCAAGGTCAGCGACGAGGAAGAGCGCTCCTACTACGAGCGCAACAAGGACCTCGTCTTTGGCGGCAAGGACTTCACCGAGGTTGCAGACCTGGTCTCCCGGCAGGTCTACCTGCTCAAGTTCGAGGTCGAGTACAACGCCTGGCGATCCCGGCTGCGGTCCCGCGCCAACAAGCGCTACATCGGCCGCTAGCGGCTCGCGCGCCCTGTGGCGACGCATAGTTCTTGACTTTTTCGTTAAATAATTGACAATTGCCGGGTATTTGCTGCCAAACGCCGTTATTCCCTTGACGGATAGGGCCGGGGGTGACAAAAGCCTGCTCGCCCGTTTCCGGGTTCCACATGGAGCAACAATGTCACGGTCATTCTTCAATTCAGTCATCGCCTGTCTGAGCGCAGCAGCCCTCTTTGTCGGCTGTAGCAACCAGACTATCGGCACCCACAATTCGCCTCCCCAAGCGACCATCACTTCCCCGTCGGCCCAGGCCCAGTTGGACGACACCACGGTGATCTTCGCAGGCACGGTGCGAGACTCTGAAGATCCCTACGAAGACCTCGAGGTGCGTTGGTATGACAACGAGAGCCCGGAAGCCCCGATGTGCGAAGGGCTGCCCGACAGCACCGGCTACACCACCTGCGCCGCCCAGACCCTCTCGATGGGCACCCATCTCATCACGCTCCAGGTAACGGACACCAAGGGTGCGACCGACGAAGCCACCATCGAGGTGGATGTCACGATCGCCACCGACCCGCCTATCGTCGTCATCAATGCGCCGCTCTCGGGCTTCACCTATCACGAGGGTGACCTGGTGGACTTTGCCGGCCTCGTCGAGAGTGCCGACGGCACCGAGCTCGCCCTGCAGGTGATCTGGAATTCCGACATTCAGGGCGACCTGTACTCGGGCTTCGCCGACACCGCGGGCAGCACCAGTTTCCAGGTGCCCCTCGACAACGGCACCCACATCATCACCTTGCGCGCAATCGACTCCTTTGGTGCACAGGGCCAGGCCAGCACTGCCATCACCGTCAGTCCCTACCCGCCGGGCCAGTTGGACCTCGATGGCGACGGCTTCTGCCCCGACGGCATCGATCAAAACAGTGATGGCACCTGCCTCGACACCGAGATCACCGGGGTCAACAGCCAGGACTGCGACGACTTCGACATCAATACCTTCCCCGGCGCAACCGAGTTGTGCGACGGCGAAGACAACGACTGCGACGGTTTCATTCCCCTGATCGAGTTGGACACGGACGGAGACCTGCAGAGTTCCTGCGAAGGCGACTGTGACGACAACGACCTGAACAACTACTCCGGCAACCTCGAAGCCTGCGACGGCTCAGACAACAACTGCAACACGCTCGCTGACTTCGATGCCGCCGGTGAAATCGACAATGACGCCGACGGCTACCTGAGTTGCAACGACTGCGACGACAACAACGACCAGGTCAATCCAGCGGTGGCCGAGATCTGCGGTGATGGCCTCGACAACGACTGCGATGGCCTGTCCGACAGCGGCCTCGACCTCGACAACGACGGCTACCCGGGCCTTCCCTGCGGCGACGACTGCGATGACGGCAACCCGATCATCAATCCCGGACAGTGGGACGACTGCAGCGACTACCTCGACAACGACTGCGACGGCAACGTCAACGACGACACCGCCGGCCCCTACGAGATGTGGGAAACGGACATGAACAGCGCGGGCTACCCGCTCAGTGTTCAGGGTCCGCAGCTCATGCCTGGTTCGGGTGCCTGCGAGTTCAGTGTTGGTGGCCTCGGCTCCTTCCACCTGGCGCCTGGTAGTGGCGCAGCCAGTGGCAACTTCTCCAGCGACTCAGACCTCTACGACATCTTTGAGTTCGACACTACCCTGACCAGTAACACCCTGGTGTGGGTCGGGATCCTCGCTGCGGGCGCCTTTCCTGCAGGCTGTGGTGACGGAAACATCAGTTGGAGTTCGGCTCAGCCGATCCTGATCGAGGTACAGGTGGACGGCTCCCAGGTGGCCTCGGGCAGCGGCACCGGCGACACGATTAACTTCACCTTGAACCTGGGCCAGATCTTCGACGTCGACTACCGGATCATCGTCAGGCCCTTCGCGTCATGGCTACCGACAGTCAGCGGCACCTGCGAGCCTAGCTACACGGTCAACTTCCAGATCCCCTGATCGCCGAAGCCGGCGCACGGCCGGCAGGCAGTGGCTGCGACTCAGTCGCCCAGGGCGTCCAGTTCGGCGTCGATATCGGCGGCCCGTTCGCGAGAGAGTTGTGCCTCTTTGGCACCGGTCACCCCAGCGGTCGACGTCGCCTTGTGGTCCTTGACCCGCTCCTTGTAGCGACGGGCCTGGCTGGCCAGCTTGTCGGTCATCAAGTCGATGGCCGCGTACATGTCATCTTCTGAACTCTCGCGACCCGTGAAGGCCCTACCACCGACCCGGACATTGGCCTCTGCAACGCTGAGAAAACCACGCTGTTCGAGGACGACTTCCGCATCGATCGGATTGATCAGGAAGCGCCGCAGGCGCGACATCTTGTCCTGTGCGTAGGCCTTGATAGGCTCGCTGGCCGAGAGGTTCCGGAAGGTGACACTGACCCGCATAGGCTAGACCTCCTGAGTAGATTTTGGGACGGAGCGCGGAGACCACTAGAACAAGCGCTTCCTCTGCGATGAGGATGGGATCTGCAACATGTCCCGGTACTTGGCAACTGTACGCCTGGCAATGGTGATGTCTTCAGCCCTGAGCATCTCGACGATCTTCTGGTCGCTGTAGGGCTTCTTGGGATTCTCGTCGCCTACCAGTGCCTTGATACGCTGCTTCACCATCTCCGAGGCCACGCTATCGCCGTCACCCCTCTGGATGCTGCTGTTGAAGAAGAACTTCAGCGGAAAGATCCCATGGTGTGTGTGGACGTACTTGTTGCTGGTAACTCGTGACACGGTGCTCTCGTGCATCTCGATATCTTCGGCAACGTCTCGGAGGATCATCGGCTTGAGCTTGCTGATTCCCTCGTCGAAGAACTCGCGCTGCTGCTTCAGGATGCTCTCGGTCACCTTGTAGATGGTCCTCTGCCGTTGGTAGATACTGCGGATCAGCCACTGTGCAGAACGCAGCTTCTCGCGGATGTATTCCTTGTCATCCTTCGCGGCGCCGCCGAGTACACTCTTGTAGTAGCGGGACACCCGCAGACGAGGTACTCCCTCCTCGTTGAGTTGAATCAGGTACTCCGTTCCGGACTTGATGACGTAAATGTCCGGTGTGATGTAGCGCGGCTCCTCGCTAGTGAAGGGGCGCCCGGGCTTAGGCTCCATGGAAGAGATTGTTCGTACCGCATCGACGATCCGCTGAAACGAGACGCCGACGGCACGCGCAATGCGCTTGTAGTCCCGCTTCTCGAGCTTATCGACGTGATCTTCCAGGACTGCGAGCACCACCCGGTCGTCGGGACACATGAGCCTCGCCTGGATCAGCAGACACTCTCGCAGTTCCCGGGCTCCGACACCGATTGGGTCGAGGCTCTGGACGACTTCGAGCGCCTTCAGAAGCAGGTCATCCGACAACTCGTTTCGTTCGGCGATGGCATCCAGAGGCGCCTGCAGGTAGCCGTCGGCACCCAGGTTCCCGATGATGGCTGCTGCCCCGACTCGAAGTTCTTCGTCGGTCTGCGTCATGTGCAACTGCCACATGAGATGGTCGTACAGTGTGGTCTTGCTCTGCAAGGTCTGGTCGTAGCCGGGCAACTCCTCGAAGTCGCGACGGATGCCCGCGCCGGGTGACGACCCGCCCTTGTAACTATCCAGGTACTGCTCCCAGTCGATGTCGGTCTGCTCCCGGCTACCTTCTGCGTCGGGATCGTCCTTCTTCGCCGCACTTTTCTCCTCGTGTGCCTTGGCGATCGGATCTTCGCGTTCCTCGTGGAGTTCCTCGAGCACGGGGTTCTCGACAATTTCCTTGCTGACCAGATCGGCCAATTCGAGGTGGTTCAACTGGAGTAGCTTGATCGCCTGCTGCAACTGGGGCGTCATCACCAGTTGCTGGACCATCCTGAGTTGCTGCCTGAGCTCCAGAGCCATCCACACATCCTTCGGGAATCGGAAAAGTCACGTGAAACCAATGACTTGCGCGCGATTCTTCGGCCCTTAGATGCTACCAGTGCCCCCCGGCGCTGTCAAAACACAAGGGCTGGATCTGGCGCGATTGGTGCATGCAGGACTGACAGCTTGGCCTCCGTCGACGCCCCTACAGCGAAGGTTCTCTACGCACCAAAGTAACGGCTGTAGCCCGGACCGCCCGGCTGGAAGTCCCGAACGGGCCCGTCGAAGACAATGTCCCCATCGATAAGGACCACAACGCGCTCACAGACCTCGAGGACATCGGCAGCGGCGTGGTCGGTGATGAGAAGGGCCGGCCCCGGACCCAGTTCTGCCAGACCTTCGATCAAGGTTCGCCGCGCCCCTGGATCCAAGCCCGTGAACGGCTCGTCGAGGAGCAGAACGCGCGGACGAAGCAACAAAGTGCGGGCAACCTCGAGGCGCCTCCGCTCCCCACCGGACAGCACAGCAGCAGGGCGATCCGCCAGATCTGCGAGCAACCACCTCTGCATAGCCTCCTCAGCAGAGGCCGACGTTTCGACAAGCGTGGGAACTCCGACACGGGCTGCCACGGGTGAGCGCAGCGCGGCGGCCAGGTTTTCACGAACCGTCAGGTCGGGGAATACGCTCGGCTCCTGCGGCACGTAGCCGAGACCGAGCAAGGCACGCTCATGAAGAGGCAGGCCGGAAAGCTCGACCCCCGCCATACTCACACGACCACAACCAGGCTTCAGTCGGCCGGCGATCACATCAAACAAGGTGGTCTTTCCGGCACCGTTGGGACCGAGGATCGCAACGCGTTCGCCCACCCCGATTCGCAGGCTCAGGTCGCGAAGGATGGGCTTCCTTCCCCAGCCCGCCACGAGTCCGTCGACCGACAGAGCCTCGCGTGCTCGCAGCGAGCGCGGACGCGAGGTAGGGCGGGCTCGGTCAACCACGTTACTCACCCAGGGTTTTCTCCGGCACGACGTCGTCCCAGACGATGCCCTCGAGTGCACAGCCCCCGCAACGCAACTCGGAGTTCGTCCAGCCCAGCTCCTGCTCGAAGCCTTGCAGTTGAGCTTGGGCTAACTGCGGCACGAGCTCGGGGCTCAAGGTCCAGCGGGCATCCCGCAACAAGAATGGACCAGCGGGCCAGCTTCCCTGTCCCTCACGAGCCTCGATCCGCCCCACGACAGGCTCGCCGCTGCCGCGCAGCAACACCAGCCGGACATCCCGAAAGCGCCCATCGACTCCCGGAGCAAGCCAGCGGCCCTCCATCGTCGAGGCCCTCAGTTCAGCGAAGAATTCGCCGCGCAGAGGACCTGACCACTCCACTTCTTCCACCTCCGCGGTCCACATCTCGGGATCCAACGGCAGAGGGGGCAGCGCCTCGATTGGCGCACAGGCCGACAAGCCGACGGTGACGCCGACCAGAACCGTCGCGAGGGGCTGAATCCAAGCCCAGTGCTGGGGTCTCCGAAGCACTGCATCACGGAACAACCCGACGCCTCGCTCCGCTACGGCCTCATTCGTCTCGCCGGCGGCTGGCCCCCCTGCCCCCGCTCCGGTCAGCACGTGTAGGCGATAGCCGGCCTCCTCGGCGATGGCAGCCCACAGCGCGGCACCGTTACGCCGCGCCCAGGCGACGACAGCATCGGGCGCGGCGATGGTTCCGCCGATGAACTGCAGCGGCCGACGTCCGGGGACCTCGGCACTGGCACTGTCGACCAGGACAACTACCGCTCCCCCGCCACGCAGGTGCCGGGTTGCCTGCATCCAGCCTCGGTGTCCCCGCACCGCGGTCGCCACACCAGATCGCTGTCTCAAACGCAGCACCTGGCGCTCACAACGCGGCAAGAGAGGCCAGGGAGCCACGATCACAAGCGGCCGCAAACCCATTCGAGCCAACTGCGTAGCGCCGGCCTCCCACGGCCCGGTGTGAGTCGCCAGCACCACCAGGCCGAAGCCGTCACGAAGTGAGGACCTCGCACCGTTCGGTCCGTCCCAACCGAACACATCGAGGGACTGCGTTGCGCCGAGCAGAGTGGCAAGGTTGCCCCCCATGAAACCACCCCAGGACCACGGCACCAGCCGGAGCTCGGCATGTTTCGCACGCCTACGCAATGAACCCAGGGGCCACAGCAGCGTGCACACCACAGCGCCCAATCCACCCAGGATGGCGTGGCTCAGCGGGGCTGGAAGGATGCCGACAGCGAACTCCGCACAGCGAGCGGCTGAGGCGATCAGCCCATCCGTCAGGCGGCGTCGTGCACTACGGAGAGTGAGCCCCTCGGTCACGACAGCTACGACGACTCAGGATTCGGCGGAAACTCCTCCGGGAGATACCTGGAGGAGCGAGCCCGCAAGTTCGGCATCAGCCTCTTTGCCCTTGCCCTTGCCTTTGCGGCCCTTGCGGCCCTTGCCCTTCGCCTTTGTGGCCTTGGCCGGCTCGTCTACCGTACTGTCGCTCCGGGTGGCCCGAAGCTCGAGCGCCGCACGGACGAAGTGGACGAAGATCGGGTGCGGACGGGTCGGCTTACTCTTGTACTCGGGATGGAACTGGCAACCGAAAAACCAGGGGTGCCCCTCGAATTCGACGGTCTCCGGAAGCAGACCGTCCGGACTCATACCGGCAGCCTTCAATCCTGCCTCGGCCAGCTGCGGTAGGTAGCTGCTGTTGACTTCGAAGCGGTGGCGGTGGCGTTCATTGATCTCATCTGCGCCATAGATCCGGTGCGCCAGGCTACCGACCTGCAGCTTGCAGGGATACGAGCCCAGACGCATCGTGCCCCCCTTCATGGTGATCTCCTTCTGCTCTTCCATCAGGTCGATCACCGGGTGGGGAGTACTGTCATCGAACTCGCGGCTGTTGGCACGCTCTAAGCCCACTACGTTGCGGGCGATCTCGACCACTGCCAGTTGCATGCCCAGGCAGATCCCAAGAAACGGCACGCTGTTCTCACGGGCATAGCGAATCGCGGCGATCTTGCCCTCGGTTCCACGCTCACCAAATCCGCCCGGGACGAGGATCCCGTCGACGCCGTCGAGTTCCTCCAGGCGTCCCTCCTCGAGATCGTCCGAGGAGATAAAGCGCAGTTCGGTGCGGGCACGCTGCGACATGCCACCGTGCACCACAGCTTCGTTGAGGCTCTTGTACGACTCGACCAGGTGGACGTACTTGCCGACGATACCGATCACGGTCTTCTGCTCTGCATTGATGTACCGGTCCACCAATTCCTGCCAGATCGAAAGGTCAGGATGGCGGGTCCAGATATTGAGGATGGTGCAGAGCTTGTCGCCGAGACCTTCCTCCTGGAACACCAACGGAAGGCGGTAGATCGTGTCGACATCCGGGGCCGAGATCACTGCTTCCGCGGGGACATTACAGAACAGGGCAATCTTGGCCTTGATGTCCTGGGGCAGGGCCCGGTCGGAACGACAGATCAGAACATCCGGCTGAATACCTATCTGCCGCAACTCCTTGACGCTGTGCTGAGTGGGCTTCGTCTTGAGCTCGTCAGCGGTCTTCAACCAGGGGACAAGCGTCACGTGGGCGTACAGCACATTGCCATCGCCGAGATCGAACTTCAGCTGGCGAATGGCCTCGAGGAAAGGAAGGCTCTCAATGTCGCCAACCGTACCGCCCACTTCGACAATCAATACGTCCGTCTTGTCGGTGGGCACACGCAGAATGCGCCTCTTGATCTCATTGGTGATATGCGGAATCACCTGGACCGTACGACCCAGGTACTCGCCACGCCGCTCCTTGCGGATCACGGACTCGTACACCTTGCCCGTGGTGAAGTTGTTCAGCTTGCCGGTCGTGGAGTTGGTGAAACGCTCATAGTGGCCGAGGTCCAGGTCCGTCTCGGCACCGTCATCGGTGACGTAGACCTCACCATGCTGGTAGGGGCTCATCGTGCCCGGATCGACATTGATGTAGGGATCGATCTTGAGGTGTGCAACCGTCAGGCCTCGGCTCTCCATGAGGGCGCCGATGCTCGCGGACGACAGTCCTTTGCCGAGGGACGAGAGCACGCCTCCCGTCACGAAGATGAACTTCGTTTTCATTCGCTCCTCCACTGACCGGAGCCCAGCGTGAGAAGCAGGGCGTCGATCCGGATGCTGGTATCAAGAGGCAATCCGCCCAGAAGTATAGAGGACGCACCCAGAAATGCACCGCCTAGATACTGCATCACAACGCGTTCCAAAGGGGCGACTGTTGGGCGAGCGAAACTCGGAGGTGTGTCGGCCCCATTCGTCATCCGAGAGGGCCGTCCCACGAGCATGAACAGAGGACTCAGCGCTTGCTGAACTGGAACCTGGCGCGCGCGCCCTTCTGACCGTACTTCTTGCGCTCCTTGCAGCGCGCGTCGCGGGTCAGGAATCCAGCAGTCTTGAGTTGCCCACGCAGTTCCGGGTTCACTTTGAGCAGAACCCGGCTGATGCCGTGCTTGATGGCGCCGGCCTGGCCGGTAGTACCACCACCACGCACCGTCACCGTGATGTCGAAATCCTCGGTGTTGTCCGTCAACACGAGAGGCTGCTTGAGGATCATCTTGTCGGTCTCGCGACAGAAGTACGTGTCGAGTTCCCGAGCGTTGACCGTAAAGCGGCCCTTACCGGGGCGGACAAAGACTCGCGCCGTAGCCGTCTTGCGGCGACCAGTTGCGTACCAAGTGGGTGGGGTCTTCTTCGCCATAGGTCGAATTCCTGATTTCTAGAAGGACAGCGGCTCAGGCTGCTGCGCCAAGTGGGGATGATCGGAGCCTGCGTACACCTTCAGCTTTCGGAGCTGGACGGCAGCGAGGCGGTTCTTGGGGAGCATTCCCTTGACCGCATGCAGGATGACCCTTTTCGGGTCCTTCTCAATGAGATCTTCAAACGTCCAGGCGCGTAAACCGCCGGGATAGCCGGAGTAGTTGTAGTACTTCTTTGTCTTGCGCTTGGTACCAGTGACCTGGACCTTCTCCGCGTTCACTACGACCACGAAGTCACCGACATCGACGTGGGGGGTGTAGATGGGCTTGTGTCGACCGCGCAGCACCATTGCAATCTGCGTCGACAGGCGGCCGAGGGTCTGCCCCTCAGCGTCTACGACGAACCAGTTGCGCTCAATCGCTCCCGACTGGACGTCTTCCTTGCGTGCTACCCAGGTCTTCATTGCCATCTACTCTCCCCGGCGACCCGACCACTAGGTTCGGGGGACCGGACACACGTGCGCCTTCTTCCGACGCGCGGATTCGGGCTTTTACCCGAGTGTCTCGAGGGGGTCAAGGGTGGTTCGCATCGCATGTTCGCGACACGAATCGGCATTCACAGGCCGGCAAGCCCGGAGGAATCCATGGCGCGATACCAGAGATCGGCGTTGCCCAAGCGGTAATCAACCCACAGAAAGTGGATGTAGGGCCCTTTAAGCACCACCTGGTGTTGCGCTGAAATCGCCGTCGACATTGGGTCATCATCCACCCTCTGCTCGCTCTCCGACCAAAGGAAGCCGCCATCGTCGGAAGCTCGATAATAGAGATCCGGATGAGGCTCGCCGGCGATTTCGGCTGGAGCACGCAAATCGCTCCAGGCTACCGCTACGCGATCTCCCTCGCGCACAATGCGCGCCCCCAGCGAGTGGGCCGAGCCCACCAGGTCGGTGTCCAGCCGGAAGGACGGAGCCCAGGTCTCGCCACCGTTCACGCTGCCGCGAATGTAGATGTCGTAACCGATGTCGCGATCGTCGTGCCATGCAACCAACACGTGCCCGTTCGAGGCAGACACATCGGGATAGAAACTGTTGGCTCCCCCTGCCGCGTCGTGGTCGATGCGGATCGCATCGCTCAGCCAGGAAGCCCCAGCGTCAAGGCTGTAGTTCATGTAGACATCCTTGGCGCCATTGCGGTCATCGTGCCAGGTGGCGTACACAGCGGGCACCGCAGATTCCCGGTCAACCACGAGGCGAGGGCCAAAGGAGTCCGAGGCACCGGCGACGTCGCCGCCATCCAAGCGCACGTCCGTCGAATTCCAGTTGTAGCCCCAGTCACTCGACCGGTTGGCGAAGATGTCGTTGCCTCCCGCGCGCCGATCTTCCCAGACCACGTAGACCCCCCCCATCCCATCACTCGCGACGATCGGGTTCGCGGAATAGGCCGAACCCTGCACGTCCGTATCGAGACGGAGTTCCGAGGAGAGGAAGTTGTAGCCATTGGTGCTGCGAGTGAAATAGATGTCGTAGGCACCTCGGCGACCGTCGTACCAGGTGATGTAGATGTGCTTGTCGGGCGAGATGTCGGGCGAGTGGTCGAGAGTGATCTGCGGGCTCAGCGCATCCCAATCTCCAGCGGGGTCCTGCGTGATCCTTTGATCGGGCTGCCAGGTTCGCCCACTGTCATCGGAGTAGGTGAAGTAGATGTTGTGGTTGCCGAACTCAGAGTCTCGGTCGTCTTCCCATACGACGTAGACCGACTCGTCCGCACAGGCGATCGCTGGGTTCTCGGCAAAGCCCTCGACGCCTTCTGGATCGAGTGACAACTGCGTGTCTGGCGCGCTCCAGGCCTGGCCGCCACCGCGAGCCGCATTGAAGAACACCTGGTTCCGACCACCGCGCCTGTCATCGTGCCAAACCGCATATACGGTCGAACCTGCAACACACATTCGGGGATTGCCGACAGTCGCATCACCGCTGAAGTCGACCCGCTGGTCGTCCGTGGTGAAGGGAATCACTTCCTGGTCGACCTGCTCGGAGCAGGCGCCAGAAAAAAGAAGCGCGGCCGCCGCAAGCAAAGGCGGCAAGACCCAGCGACCGCAAGGCTCTGACAGGGCAGACTCTGGAACCATCGGGGGCACCTATAGCACGGACCCGACGGCACCCTATCGGGCTTAAGGTTGACCATCGCCTCACACCGTGGCAGGTTTGGCCGCCCGTTTCCTCCCCCAAGCGGCATACCGAAGGACAGTTTCCATGGCAAATCGAGCACAAGACCTCGGCCAGAAGTTCACTTGCTTCAAATGCGAATGCAAGTTCTACGACCTCGGCAGCCCTGAACCTCTCTGCCCCCGATGCGGCGCGGATCAACGCGAGAATCTCAGCGCTGCTCCCCCGGCAAACGCGAAGCGAACGCGCGGCCGGACGCCCCGCAAAACGGACAAGGTCCAGCCTGCAAGCAAGAGCGCCTCCGCCGACCTGGGTGAAGGAGACCTCCTCGACCAGTCCTTTGCCAAGACCCCGGACGCGCCCGAGGGCGATACGAGCGAGCCCTCTCCCGACGCACCAGCCGTTGAAAAGCCTGCTGCCAAGTCCGCAAAGGCGGCCAAGAAGCCAGCCGCAAAGAAAGCGGCAGCCAAGAAGCCGGCAGCAAAGAAGGCTCCGGCAAAGAAGGCAGCAGCCAAGAAGCCGGCAGCAAAGAAGGCTCCGGCAAAGAAGGCAGCAGCCAAGA
>CAZBDA010000020.1:21076-29240 GCA_964490445.1 uncultured Rickettsiales bacterium
AGCCGGCAGCAAAGAAGGCCGCGGCGAAGAAGTAGCCGAGTCGTCCTGCGACTCTCTAGTCGTACAGCACCTGCTCGAGATAGAGGCCATCCGCGGGAGCAGTGCGGCCGGCGGCTGTGCGTAGGCCGGAGTTCCGAGCCTGCACCATCGAGCCGACCTGCCGCTTGTGCAGCCCCACCTCGACGAGCGTCCCTACCAGGATGCGGACCATCTGCTTGAGAAAGCCCGAACCCTCGAAGTGCAGGGCGAGCACTTCATGGGGCTCGTGGCTCAAGGTTACGCTGCGCAGGTCCTTCACCGTGTTCGGATCGCTCCCGTCAGCAGCACAAAAGGCACTCCAATCGCAGTGTCCCGGCAGCGCGACGAGTTCCGCCTCCATCGCGCTCAGATCGAGCGGCCAGGGCACATGCCAGACACGGCCCGCAAGCAGGGCGCTGGGTTCGGGGCGAGCCAGGATCCGGTACACGTAGATCTTGCCCGTGGCATCGCGGCGCGCGTCCCAGTCCAGGGGCATCTCATCGACTGCGACCACCTTCACCCCGCCGCCCGCCAGCGCGTTGACCCCGCGGAGAATGCGATCGCAACTCAACTCTGCTGTCGAATAGAAATGCGCCCTCTGGGCCCAGGCGTGTACTCCAGCATCGGTTCGGCCAGCGACTCGAAGCACCACTGGGTGCCTGCATACGACCGCCAGCGCCTGTTCCAGAACCCCCTGAACAGTGTCGGTTCCCGGCTGCAATTGCCAGCCAGAAAAGCCGGAGCCGTCATATTCGACGGTAAGGGCCAGGTTGCGAGCCCTGGGGTCCTCGAGACTGACGAGCTCCCGGCGGGTCACCGCAGCAGTCTCACCAGTCAGCGCAACTGCCGGCGTCGCAGGACCAGCGCCACGAATGCCAGCCCCGCCAGCCACCAGGTGGGACGAACCGGACCCGCCAACGACGAGCCCCCCGAACAGGAACAGCCGGACTCATCGCCCGCACACTCTGCCGCACCGCAGGTCGCCTCGGGCGTGCCAGACAGCACTTCGCTGGTGGGGCCCACCAGGCCGCCAACATCCACCGCCTCCACTGCGACGTAGTAGGCAGAACCATTGTCCAGGCCGGACGCCTCGAACGAGTGTCCTGCCCCAGCCAGGCCGGCAGCAACCGACAAGGGGTAGCTCACAGGTCCGTCGGCCGTGTCCAGGGAAAACGAGGGGAGGCTGGGGTCCTCGGCTGAGAACGGCTGATCCGAGAGGTACACAACGAAGTGATCCAGGTCTGTCTCACCGCCAGAGGTCCACTCCAGTACCAGGCGCGAATCGCCAGGACTGACCACGAACTCGCTCACCGGGCCGGGGGGCTCGTCGAGAGTCACTGAAGTGGAGTCGACCGCCGTGCCCGCTTCGCCGGTTACGAAGACGAACAGCCGATTGGCTCCCTCGACAATGAGATCGTCCGCGCTCAAGGACAGCGAGGTTGTCTCGTCAGCCAGCAGGACGCCATTTGCCAGGGAAGTACCTGAGCCGGGCACGCCGTCACCGCCTATGCGCACATCCCAGGAGCCGTCCTTGCTCGCCGAGAAACTGACCGTAAAGGGCTCATCACCCCCCACAATCGCAGCGCTCGACTGCAACGACTCGATCAACGGGAGGTCGCTCAGTACCCGGACCGAACCGTCAATCGCAGCCACGTAGGCGGAAGCCGCCGCGGCTCCAGCAACGGCAATGCTGACGGCGCTACTGTCGGCAAGTTCAATGCTCTGTCGCAACGCGCCGAGCGCGTCGAAGACCTCGACCGTCGTGCCCGAACCTGCCGCATAGACCAACAACTCACCGCCCTCTTCGGCAAGCTCGACAACTTCGGCGCCGGCCAGGTCGGTGACGACCGCAACGCTCTGACCCGAGCCATCGACAGGCAGAGACCACAGGGTCGACTGGCCGGAGTCACTAACGAAGATGGTTCCGTAGTCGGTCGACACAGAGACCGAGGAGAGGACCCCGCCGAAACTGACCACCGTGTCGGCGGCGCTGCTGTAGCTGTCACCACTTCGGTCGAACCGGCTGAGGGAACCATCGCTCCGAGCCACCAACAAGGGCGTTCCCGTGTCCCCGATTGCCAGGTCGACGGGCGTTCCGCCGACAGTCGTCGACGGACTCAGCGCCGTGACCGAATTGTCGGCAAGCGAGATGCGATGCAGGCTCATGTAGCCCGAATCCACGACAAGCGCGTGGATGTAGTCGTCATCCCTCGCCCAGGCCAGATCGATGACGTCACCAACACCACCGTTGAGTTCGATGGGAGAGGACACCGCCAGGCCGGGCGGGATGGTCGCAGTGTCCAACTCGACGAAGTAGACCAGGCCGTCCTCGCAGGCGACATAGAAGCGCTCTGAAGTCACCAGGTTGTCCGCGAACTCGACCGCCGCCGCAGGCACACAGGTGCTGGCACTCGCCGGCCCACTACTGAGTGACCACGCGTCCCATACCACCAGGCCACCATCGTCCTTTTCAGAGACAGCGATGTACCGGTCGTCGCTCGAAACCGCAATCGACGAGGCAAGGGTCGCGCCGGTCAGAGTGCCGGCCTGCTCCGAGGGTGCCGCCACTGCAGTCGCCGCAACGAGCAGCGCGACGAGCACCGGCAAGGCCGAAAACCTAGACATCATTCCTCTGGTCCCTCATCGAGTACCTCGGCAATCTGGACCGCGTTGAGTGCCGCGCCCTTGCGCAGGTTGTCGGCGACGATCCAGAAGTTGAGTGTGTTGTCCAGGTCAGGATCCTGGCGGATCCGACCGACAAAGACATCGTCACTGCCGGTAGCCTCCCGGCCCATCGGATAGACCTGATCCGCGAGGCAGTCCTGGACGACCAGGCCCTCGCCGTTACGAAGCGCCGCACGCGCCTGGTCGGGCGAGACCTTTCGGGAGCACTGCACGTTGACCGACTCGGCGTGGCAGGAGAACACCGGTACCCGCACTGCAGTCGGCGAAACACGCAACTCCGGAAGTTCGAGAATCTTGCGACTCTCGGTCACCAGCTTCCATTCCTCGTCGGTGTAGCCGTTGTCGCGGGAGTCGCCGATCGCGGGGATGCAGTTGAAGGCGATCGGGTGCGGCATCTTCTCGGCCACCGGCTCCTGGTGGTTGAACATCGCCACGACCTGCTGGCTCATCTCCTCCATCGCCGCCTGCCCGGCTCCCGACACCGACTGGTACGTCGACACCACGACCCGCTCGACACCAAAGGCGTCGGCCAACGGCTTGAGAGCAACCACGAGTTGGATTGTGGAACAGTTCGGGTTGGCGATGATGCCCTTACCGGAATCGCCGAGGGCTGAGAACGCAGCCTCACGGTTGACCTCGGGCACCACCAACGGAACTGCGGGATCCATGCGCCAGGCAGACGAGTTGTCGATGACGACCGCACCTGCGGCCGCGAACCCTTCTGCAACCTTGCGACTTAACGACGAACCGGCACTGAAGAACGCAATATCGACGTCCTCGGGAGGCTCTTCGGGAAGCGTCTCGACCGATAGCGAGGTGCCACCGAAAAGCATCTCCTGGCCGGCGCTGCGCTCCGACGCGAACAGGCGCATCGACGCAACGGGGAAGTTGCGGCTCTCGAGGACGGAAAGCATCTCCCGGCCGACGACCCCCGTCGCTCCAACTACGGCCATGCGATAGCCCTGATCTGTCTTCTGCATGTTCCCGACCACCATCGAAGATAGAGGCTAGATCACCTCAAAGTAGTTCACTCGGGGCGACTCTCTCCGAACAGCGAGGAGGCGTCAAGCCACAGGAGTACTGCGATGGGGGGCGATGATCGACTCGATTCGGTCGCGACCGTATAGCTTCAAGCGCTTGAGACGCTGCCGGTCAGCCTGCTCAGAGACGCTGAGCCACTTGCACCGCGCCATGAGCTCCAACTCTCGCTCGTATTCCCTGTGCTTCTGAACCAGCTTTTCCAATTCGGGGTTGCTGGGCACCAGGTCTTGAATGATGACGAGGTCGGATGTGTTCATAGGCTCCGCTCCGAGGTTCGCAACACACCGGCGAGCTACAGCGGACAGGACACATCACCTAAATACCGGTGAACTGATTCTAGCCAGAATCGACGGCAATTGCACCGGTAGAAGCAGCACGAGATTGGCTGCCATCGTGGTCACGCAGATACAGAGGCTCGAGTGGCTCGGACTGCAGACCAACCTCGAGCAGCCGGCGGGCCGAATCCAGCGCCACCCAGCTCAGATCCGGCCCGGCAGGAACCGGCTGGGCAAAACGGAACGACTCGTCCAACTCAGAGCGCAGCAAGGAGCTGTACAGGATGGCGCCGTCACCCACCAGCAGCGCACCGCCAGGTGCCGATTCCCGCAGGCCATCTGCCCAGGACTCGGGACTTTCCAGGCGAACATCACCCATCGGTTGCGGTCGGCCAGGCTGCGAGGTGTCATACAGCGCCGTGTACAGTTCGCCCCGGCGTGCATCGAGGGTCACTGCCACCGGCTCGGGATGGCCCCGCACGGCACAGGCCCAGCCGAGGGTAGAGGGGTAGGCAAAAGTCGGGATCCCGAGACCGTCGGCAAGGCCTCGAGCTGCAGCGATCCCTACCCGCAAACCGGTGAAGGAGCCGGGGCCCACGGCAACGGCAATGCAGGCCAGGTCGCCAGCCTCGAGAGCGACCGAACGCAACATCTTCTGAATGCTGTCGGCCAGGGCGGTGCCCTGAGCACGAGGCTTTCGATAGTGTTGTTGGGCCAACGGCAACTCACCGCGAACCAAAGCGATCGTCTCCACCGGCCCAGAGGTGTCCAGCGCCAGGGCGAGAGGCGCCTCGGGGTCAGCACGAACTCGTGCCGACGGAGCCGGCCCACGAGACGCCGCGCTCAAAGCACCGCCGGTCGAATCACGACGGCCCACAGGTACACGACGACCAACGCAAACAGGACACCGTCAATGCGATCCAGCAGCCCACCGTGGCCTGGCATGATGCCGCCGGAGTCCTTGACGCCGAAGCTACGCTTGAGCATCGACTCCACAAGGTCACCTAAGACGGCAGCTGCGTAGCCCACAACACCGAGCACCGCACAGTCCAACAGGGACAATGGATTGCTCGCTTCCACCAACGGGTCATAGAACACGTACTTGAACAGCAACAGCCCCACTGCCGACAGCGCCAGGCCGCCCACAAAGCCAGCCCAGGTCTTCTTCGGGGAGATGAGGGGGAACATCTTACGCTCGCCGAAAGCCCGACCTGCGAAGTAGCCGCCGATGTCGCCGCACCAGGCAATGAACAGCGGCAGCCAAAGCCAACCCTGGCCACCATCCAGGTGGAGCAGCGCAGGCAACAGGCCAAGGACAAGGGGAACGTAGATGAGGCCGAGCATGAAGCGCGCCCAACGATCTGCCAGCCCATCGGTCTGCGTGGCGGTCAACATGAACCAGAGCGAAGAGACCACAGCACTCAGCACGAGCAGCAACGACAGCAACATCGAGCCGGGCAGGACCCCGTCGAACAGACCGTCCAGGACATCACTGGTCGACCAGGCCGAGATCGCGAAGAAGGCCGCACTAAGCACCATCATCAAGGCCATCGTGCCGCGCGGTCGTTGCGGCAGAGCCATGGAGACGTACTCGTAGCCACAAATGGCCGCGACCACGGCGACCAGCGCGAACACGCCGACGAAGCCGCCGAACATCAGCACCGGAAGCACCGCGACCAGCGCGACGACCCCCGAGATCACTCGCGTCCTGGTACCGCTCATCGTGCGTCCCCGATCTGGTTTCCTGTCAAGCCGTAGCGCCGCTGACGCCTGGCGAATTCGCTGATTGCCTCCATCAACTCGGCCTCGCCGAAATCCGGCCAGGGCGTCGGGGTTACGTACAGTTCGCTGTAGGCCAATTGCCAGAGCAGAAAGTTGCTGATCCTCATCTCACCACCAGCGCGGATGAGCAGATCCGGATCGGGAAGGCCTGCTGTGTCCAGTCGACTCTCAATAGCGCTCTCGTCAATGGCATCGAGGGACAGTTCCCCTTCGCTGACCGACTGGGCGAGATCCCGGAACACCCGCACCAACTCCTGGCGAGAACCGTAGGATAGGGCAAGGTTGAGCCGCATGCCCTTGCAGTCACTGCTGGCCTCTTCGAGTTCCCACAAGGCATCCTGAACGCTTGCAGGCAACTGCTCGATGTCGCCACTGTGCATCAGCCGAATGTCGTTGCCGAGGATCTCTTCCCGTTCGGCTTGCAGGTAGTGCAGAAGCAACTCCATGAGCGCTTCGACCTCAGCGCGCGGGCGGCCCCAATTCTCCGCGCTGAAGGAATACAGCGTCAGTGCCTCGACGCCGAGCCCGGCACAGGTTCGGCTTACCGTGCGAACCGAATCGACCCCTCGCACATGGCCCTGGACACGGGCAAGCCCTTGCGCCTCGGCCCAACGCCCATTGCCGTCCATGATGATGGCGATGTGCCTGGGCACGCTGGCCGGAAGAGAAGACATGGGAAGGTGACCGACAGCCGGAGGAGCTCAGACCTCGAGGATCTCGGTCTCCTTCGCCTTCACTGCCTCATCGACTCTCCGACACCAATCGTCGGTCTGGCTCTGGATCTTTTCGAGGTAGCGCTTGAGTTCGTCCTCGCTCACCTCGCCGTCCTTCTGGCTGGACTTGAACAGGTCATTGTACTCGCGTCGAATGTTCCGCACTGCCACCTTCGCGTGCTCGCCACGGTCCGCAATCTGGCGGCACAGATCCTTGCGGCGGTCGCCGGTCAACTCGGGAAAGATGAGCCGAATGATCTTGCCGTCGCTATTGGGGGTGATTCCCAACGACGAGGAGCCGATCGCCCGCTCGAGGTCACCGAGCATCGACGGGTCCCAGGGCTTGACGATGATCATGCGTGGCTCAGGGACACTGAGAGTCGCGACCCCACTGAGTGGAGTCGGCGCACCGTAGTAGTCGACCTTGATGTCATCGAGCACCGCGAGGGAGGCACGACCGGTGCGCACCTTGGTCAACTCCGACTGGAGATGCTTGAGAGGCTTCTCCATCTCTGTAGACATCTCTTCCATGTACTCTTCCATCGCTACACTCTCTTCGCTCCGCTGCAGATTCGATGAAAACTCGAGGAACCAGGGGGTCCGGGCTGCCAGCGCCGCAAAGTGTACCAGCCCCAAGTAAGAAACGCCGGGACCAGCCCGGCGCTTCTTCACGGTACGCGCAATGGAACGCGTTGAGATTGCACTCAGCGTGCTGCGAGGTCTAAGCCTCCGCCATTCGCCTCACTTCGTCAGCGAAGTCATCGGCCCTGGCCTCCAGACCCTCACCCAGTACCCAGCGGGTAAAGCGGCGGATCTGGATATTCTCGCCACAACGGGCCACAAACTCAGTCTGCAGTTGCTCGATCGTCTTGTCCTCGTCCTTGACGAATGGCTGCTCGAGGAGGCAACTCTCCTTGAAGAACTTCTCCAACTTGCCGGCCACCATCTTCTCGGCGATGTTTTCCGGCTTGCCGGAGTCAATGGCCTGCTGCTTGAAGATGGCCTTCTCGCGCTCGACCTGGTCCTCTGGCGCATCGTCGCGACGCACCCACAGGGGACCTGAGGCTGCCACGTGCATCGCGACGTCCTGGAGGAAGCTCTGGAAGTCATCGCCTCGGGCGACGAAATCCGTCTCGCAGTTGACCTCAAGCAGAACACCGAGCTTGCCGCCGGCATGGATATACGCATGCACCGAGCCCTGGGTGGCGACACGACCAGCCTTCTTGGCGGCGATGGCCATGCCCTTGGTGCGGAGCCAATCAACAGCCTTGTCGAAGTCACCGGAGGTCTCCGTCAGGGCCTTCTTGCAATCGAGGATGCCGGCACCGGTCTTGACGCGGAGATCCTTCACCATAGAAGCAGAAACAGACATTTCTCTTGTCCTCACGACCGCCATACACGGTCTCTAGGTTGTGGGGAACGGGCTACCGAGTACCTCGGACAGCCCAAACCAGGTTGCTTGACTAGCTGGCAGGAGCTTCCTGAGCCGCGGCATCCACCGGCGGAGCAGAATCCTCTTCAGCGTTCTCCTCGGTGCTCTCCTCGGCGGCAGCCTCGGCGCTCTCCTCGGTGCTCTCCTCGGCGGCAGCCTCGGCGCTCTCCTCGGCGGCAGCCTCGGCGCTCTCCTCGGTGCTCTCCTCGGCGGCAGCC
>CAZBDA010000020.1:29340-46616 GCA_964490445.1 uncultured Rickettsiales bacterium
TCTCCTCGGCGGCAGCCTCGGCGCTCTCCTCGGTGCTCTCCTCGGCGGCAGCCTCAGCGCTCTCCTCGGTGCTCTCCTCGGCGGCAGCCTCGGCGCTCTCCTCGGTGCTCTCCTCGGCGGCAGCCTCGGCGCTCTCCTCGGCGGCAGCCTCAGTGCTCTCCTCGGCGGCAGCCTCAGTGCTTTCCTCGGCGGCCGCCTCGGCGGCGGCCTCAGTGCTTTCCTCGGCGGCAGCCTCAGTGCTCTCCTCGGCGGCGGCCTCGGCGCCCTCCTCGTCAGCAGCACCCTTGACCAGCACCTCAGGAGCAGAGGCTGCAACTTCGGCGACCTCTCCGGCCTGGTTGCCCATGCTCATGTACTCGCGACGAGCGAAGTCCTTGGCCCGGTCTCGACCCTCGACACAAGCCTCGGAGATCGCCCCAGCAAACAGGCGAATGGACTTGAGGGCGTCGTCGTTGCCCGGAATGACAAAGCTGATGCCATCGGGGTCGCAGTTGCTATCGACGACCGCAACGATGGGAATGCCGAGCCTCCGAGCTTCCTGGACCGCAATGTGCTCCTTGTTGGGGTCGATGATGAACAGCACACCCGGCAAGTCAGTCATCTCCTGGATACCACCCAGCGAAGCCTTGAGCTTGGCGATCTGACGCTCCTTGGAAATCTGCTCCTTCTTGTTCAGGACGTCGAAGCGCCCCTCTTCGCGGTCTCGCTCGAGCTTGTTGAGACGGTCAACAGATGCCTTGACGGTCTTGTAGTTGGTCAACATGCCGCCGAGCCAGCGGTGAGTAACCCAGTGCTGGTCGGCCGCGCGAGCAGCCTCGGCGACGATATCCGCTGCCTGGCGCTTGGTACCTACGAACAGGACCTTCTGGCCCTGGGCGATGGAATGGCTGACAAACTCGCAGGCCTGGCCCAACTGGATGGCCGTCTTCTGCAGGTTGATGATGTGGATGCCGTTCTTCTGGCCGAAGATGTAAGGCTTCATCTTCGGGTTCCACCGCTTGGTCTGGTGACCGAAGTGGACGCCGGCGTCGAGTAGATCTTTGAGCGAAATCGTAGGCATTACAGTTCTCCGGTTGTGCCTCCGCGTTTCCCACTCGCCACGTACCGTGGAGAGTCATGACCCAACAAACTGCTCTAGGCAGTTGACCGGAAGGGTCGGGACGCGCGTGTGTTTTTTACCTCGAGTAGAAACGTTCCCACCGAGGCCGCGCGGATTTAGCACGTCATTTCAGACGTGGCAAGGGAGTCCTATTCGGACAGGGCCGCGACAAGAGTCGCTTAGCGATCAGTTCCAGTGGTCGTTTCGTCGACGCCGAAGACCGAACAGGAATGCGGAACTGAGGAGCAGTCCCACGCCTAGCGGGCCCGTTCCGGTCATCGCGAAGGTGCTGTCCTGGGTGCTGTAACAATCGCAACCCCGTCGCGCAGGCACCTCGGAGTCGTCGTCATCAGCAGCACCGGCGTCGTCGTCGTCGCCGCCGCCCGCGTCATCGTCACCGCTACCCGTGTCGTCGTCATCACCGCCGCCGGTGTCGTCGTCACCGCTACTGGTATCGTCGTCGTCGCCACCGCCGCCGCTGCTGCCCTGGAATGGCGCGAAGTCGACCAGGAACTCGTAGGTAGCATTGGCGCCGTCCCAGCACATGACGACCAGGTAGATCCGGCCACTTGCCGTGCCATCCACCTGGACCGGACCGGCCATTTCCGCCGAAACACTTTGGTACAGAGGGTCCGAACCGGAGCCGTAGATGTAAAAGTCCAGATCGGAACTGGTCTTCCAATCGAGGCTGAAACGCGCGGTATCCGTACAGGGGAAGTCCACCACGAACCAGTCTTTGTCGCCGGTATAGCTCTGACCGTTGTTGCCGCAGGTCAACGAGCCAACCAGGCTGGTATCACCGCCGCCCGATTGAATCCAGTCGACATCATCCTCGCCATCCCAGTCGTTCGGCTCGGTCTCGTAGTGGGTTTCGCTACTGCCCGAACAGGGCCCGCTGATGTCGCCACCGTTGTCGTCGTCGTCGTCGCCTGTGGTGTCATCGTCACCGGGCGGCGTGCTGTCGTCATCGTCACCGGTGGGCGTACCCCCGCAGTAGCCTCCATTGCAACCGACGCCGCAGTCACAGTAGCGATCGTCAGTACAGGCGTTCCCAGAGGACGGATAGAGATCACAGACCCCCTCGGTGTCGTCGCACGTGAGCGTGCGCTCTGCGATCCCGTTGGAGTAGGTAGCCGCCAGAGTGCTGCCAGCGTAGGTGTTGTGCCCAAAACCGACCCAGTGACCCGCCTCGTGGGCGATCACCGACTGCAGGTCTGCAGAGTCCCAGTTGCTGGGCTGGCCGATGACCCAGTCGTGGTGGAACGCGTTGACCACCATGTCGGAGCCAGTGATCTCGCAGTCGTTGGCAAACCAACTGGGCATGGTCACCGCAAGCGTCGAACTTCCGCCCAGACTGCCCGGCCAACTACTCTCGTAGAAACCGACGATGTGATTGCTGTTGTTGTTGTCCATCGGATTGCCGGCCGTGTCCGAGCTCTGCGTAGCATTGAACTCCGAGCAACCGGGCACACCCCACTCGTTAAACGCACCATTGAGGGCAGCATCGATCTGGCTGTTGGTCAGGCCGGAATAGGTGTAGGTACTCGACAGGCGCCAGACAGTGTTGGGGCTACCAGGGGCCCAGGCGGTGGGACTGCCATTACAGGTACTCATCGGGGTCCAGGCCTGAGCCACACCCGGCAGGGAGCAGCCAATCAGCACGGCGGCCAGAGTCACCGGAAGGAGGCGCTTCATCAGCGAGCCTCCCGCTCGGGAAAGGCGCGGCGCAGGCGACTACGGAAGTCATCGAGGGTGCTGAGCGGCCGGGTAGGTGGCTCCTGGTAGGGCTGCAGCCCATCTCTTCCCCAGACAAACAGGCCCTCCGACAGGCTCCGTCGCAAGAAGGTGCCGCGTCGCTCCTCGCGCAGCTCGTACTTGGATTGCTGCATCGCGGTCAGGAACCATTCGCCATCGAGTTGTCGCAGAAACAGGACACAGCGTTCCCCGCGCCGGAAGCTCGCGTCGCCCGGAATATGCAGAGTCTTGCCGTCGATGGTGCCACCCAGTTGTTCGATGGTCAGTTGCGCCGGAGCCTTGCCGATGATCACCTCTTGCACGTGCACCGTCGTGGTTGTGATCGGACGCTTCCATTTCGGGTGCACTCCAACCTTCGCCTCGCCAATGCTGGCGACCACCACCGCCGTGCTCTGAGCCGCCTGTTCGACCTCGCTCAGGTAGAGCGCACTGGTCGCTGAAGCCGACGATGCCGACAGCAGCAACACCAGCGACAGCACGGCGGCACCCAGAAACAGAATCGGTGGCAAACGAAGCTTCATACGGCAATCCCCGGGGGTTCTGACACAGCGTTGGCGAAACTCAACCGAGCCGCTCCAAGCAAGACCCGTCAACAAGCGAGCGATCAAACTAGCAAGCCCGGACTCCGGCAGTAAAGGGAAGGCTGGTGCCCCCCAGTTGCAAGCTTTTCCGTTGACGAGTTGAATTCGGTTACTACACCTTAATGTGCTATCTAGCCTTGCGCTGCACAGGCGCTGTCCATCGACAGGGCAGCTATTCGAATTAATGGAAAGCAATCCATGGCCGTCAAATCCATGATCAAGAAGGTCTTCGGGACCAAGCATGGCAGGGCCATCAAGAAGCTCCAGCCCATCGTTGCGCGCATCGATGCCCTCGAGTCCAGCTACCAGGACGCCAGCGACGAGCAGCTGCGGGCCATGACCGGGCTGTTCCGCGAGAAACTGGACAACGGTGCGGAGCTCGACGACCTGCTTCCTGACGCATTCGCCGTGGTTCGAGAAGCCAGCCAGCGCGTGCTCGAAATGCGGCACTTCCCGGTGCAACTTATCGGCGGCGTCATCTTGCACCGCGGCAACATCGCCGAGATGCGTACCGGCGAGGGCAAGACCCTCGCAGCCACCCTGCCGGTCTACCTGAACGCACTCAGCGGCAAGGGCGTCCACCTGGTCACCGTCAACGACTACCTGGCCTCTCGGGACGCCGAGTGGATGGGACACGTCTACAATTTTCTTGGCCTGGACGTCGGCACCATCGTCCACGGCCTCAAGAACGAGGAGCGCCGCAAGGCCTACGCCTGCGACATCACCTACGGCACGAACAACGAGTTCGGCTTCGACTTCCTACGCGACAACATGAAGCTTTCGCTCGAGCACATGGTGCAGCGCGAGCACAACTACGCCATCGTCGACGAAGTCGACTCGATTCTCATCGACGAAGCGCGCACCCCGCTGATCATCTCCGGCCCTGCGGACCGTGCGCCTGAACGCTACTACGAGACCGACAAGATCATCCCGGGTCTTCGCCAGGAGATCGACTACATCCTCGACGAAGAGAACCGCTCCGTCAGCCTCACAGACCAGGGCATCGACCGAGTCGAACAGCGGATGGAGATCGACAACCTGTTCCTGCCCGAGAACATCGAGACCCTGCACATGGTCAACCAGGCCCTGCGCGCGCACACCCTGTACAAGCGCGACCGGGACTACGTTGTCCGCGAGAACCAGGTGACCATCGTCGACCCCTTCACCGGACGCCTGATGGCCGGACGCCGATGGAGCGATGGACTGCACCAGGCGGTGGAAGCCAAAGAGCAGTTGAAGATCGAAAAGGAAAACGAAACTCTCGCGACGATTACGTACCAGAAGTACTTCCTGAAGTACGACAAGCTGGCTGGCATGACCGGCACTGCCGACACCGAGGCTGCCGAGTTCGAGAAGATCTACAAGGCGCAGGTTACGGTCATTCCCACCAACAAGCCTGTGGCCCGCGACGATGGCGACGATGTCATCTACAAGACGGAGCCGGAGAAGTTCGAAGCCGTCATCGCCGACCTCCGCGAGATGCACGAACTGGGACGCCCGGTTCTGGTAGGCACCGCGTCAGTCGAGAAGTCGGAACTGTTGCACCGGCTCCTAAGCCAGGCGGGGGTCCCGCACAACGTACTCAACGCCAAGTTCCACAAGAGCGAGGCCGAGGTCATCGCCCAGGCAGGCCGACTCGGTGCCGTCACCATCTCCACCAACATGGCGGGCCGCGGCACTGACATCTTGCTCGGCGGCAACCCCGAGGCGCTGGCCAAGGTCGAAGTAGGCGATTGGAGCGTCGCGACCGAAACCCAGGAAGACTACGACCGGCGGCTCAAAGACGCTACGGCGAACTACATCGACAAGTGCACAGAAGACAAGCAGCGAGTCCTGGAGTTGGGCGGCCTGCACGTGCTGGGCACCGAGCGGCACGAGTCGCGACGGATCGACAACCAGTTACGAGGCCGCGCCGGGCGCCAGGGAGATCCCGGATCGTCGCGCTTCTACCTTTCGTTGGAAGACGACCTGCTGCGCATCTTCGGCAGCGATCGCATGAAGGGGATGATGGAGCGGCTCGGCATGGAGGACGGCATTCCTCTCGAACACCCCTGGCTGAGCAAGGCTGTGGGCAACGCCCAGTCAAAGGTCGAAGGCCGCAACTTCGGTATTCGCAAGAGCCTGCTCGAGTACGACGAGGTCAACAGCCAGCAGCGCGACGCTGTCTACGGCATCCGCAACCGGGTGATCAGGGGCGAGGACAGTCACGAGATGGTGCTCGCTTACGCCTCCTCCATTGTCCAGGACTTCTGCAGCGAGAAGCTGCCTGCCCAGGGCGGCGAGGAAGAGATGGATGTGGACGGCCTCAACCGCATCCTGAGCGAGCAGTTCAAGATGGATTTCGCCATCACGATGGACGATGCCCTCGGCAAGGCTGCCCACGAGATCACCGCGACAGTTATGGAGCAGATCGGCGCCTGGTATTCCAGCAAGGAAGACCTCATTGGCGAAGAGAACCTGCGCTACCGCGAGCGTTACTTCCTACTCAGCGTCACCGATGAGCTGTGGAAGGACCATCTGCAGGCGATGGACCACCTCCGTGGCGGCATCGGGCTACGCGGCTATGGGCAACGAAACCCCCTCCTCGAGTACAAGAAGGAGGGCTTCGAGATGTTCCAGATGATGAGGGATCTCCGCGAACAGAACGTAGTCGAACGCCTGTTCCAGAACCTCAGCCAGGAGCGCGCGCTCACCGAAGAAGAGAAGCGGGCACTCCTCGAGGAGCAGCAGCGCAAGGAGCGCGAGCGCGCTGCCGAGGCCGCAGCGCGAGCCAACCGACTGGGAGACGGACGCCGAGGCCCGGCAACGCGGCCGGTCACGGTGCGGCGCGATGGCGCGAAGATCGGTCGAAACGACCCCTGCCCCTGCGGCAGCGGGAAGAAGTACAAGAAGTGTCACATGGGCAAGGATCTCGAAGAGACCCCCGATCAGCCTTCAGCCTGAACCTTCTGAATCAGCCGGCTTCCGGCGAGTACTGCGCTGCTAGCCGTTCTTGAGGAACTGCAGCGGGTCTACCGGCGCGCCACGCCTGTGGACTTCGTAGTGAAGGTGAGGTCCGGTGGAACGTCCGGTACTTCCCACCCGCGCAATCACGCGGCCACGTACGACTCGGTCACCCACCTCGACGAGCATCTCGGAAGTATGAGCGTACTTGGTCGTGATGCCGTAGCCATGGTCCATTACCACCAGGTTGCCGTACGAAGCGCTCCAGCCGGCAAACACAACGTGGCCATCCGCCGGAGCGATGACGGGAGTGCCCCTGGGCGCGGCAATGTCGATTCCTGCATGCAGCTTTTCAGTGCCGAGAACCGGATTATGGCGCCAGCCGAAGGCGGAGGTAAACCAACCCCGCACCGGCCAGATCGATGGGTCTGCACGCAGCAGGGCGGTCCGGTCATCGAGATAACCACGCACCTCAGCCAGGCTCTCCTCTTCGCGCTGAACCCGTTGTTCGAGTTCACGGCTCCGTAGATCCATGTCGTCGAGCAGCTCATCCAGGTTGGACGTGCCCAGGTCGGCGGATTTGAACACCTCGCCGGGGAGCGTCACGGTACGACCGTCCCGCTCAGCCGCAGCGACTTCGAGCGCTGAAAGGGGGCCGATGCCGAACGCCTTGGCACCGCTGTCATTGCCGGTGAGGCGACGCAACTTCGCGTCGTACGCCATCACCCGCTCAAGGGCCTGGTCGACACGAGTCTGCCGTTGTTGGATTTCCTGGATCCGGCTACGCAGGAGCAGGTTCTCGCTGACTGCAGAGGGGCCGTTGCCCAGCCGCGAGTACACGTTCCAGGTAATGGATACCAGGACGAGACTCTGAATGGTAACCAGCAGAACAGCCAGCGCCAGCAGAGCGCGGAGGCGCGAACCACCAATACCGAAACGGCGTAGTGTCCGCCCTTTCTGTTCCATACTGATCACGACACGCGTCTGCATCTATGAAATCTGCTTTCTTGCTACACCCCGGGGTGGGCGTGTTTCGGTGCTGGCGACTGATAGCCGAGCCCCCTATCCCTGTCAACAACTCGAATTGCGAGTCGGGGATCTCCCAATCACATACTACCAGCCTGCAGGGAACATCACCATGCTGGCCCCCTCATCGGCTGAGTGGAGCAGTAAGTTGAGCTCTTAAGGGAGTTCACGCAAGGGAACCTGGCCCGAACGCACCCGTCCAGTCGACTAGCTGAGCGAATCGACTCGGGCGATCACGAGCGTGATGTTGTCATCACCGCCGCGGGCATTGGCAAGGTCGATGAGTTCGCGGGCGGTCTCCTGGAACGACTTCTCGACCAACAGATCTCGCAACTCATCCTCTGTGACCAGGTTACTAAGCCCATCGGAGCACAGCAGGTACATGTCGCCCGGCTCGGCCTTCAATGCCTGGGTATCAATCTCGACTTCCTCCTGGAAGCCGAGAGAGCGGGTAATAATGTTGCGGAAACGGTGGTGCTTGGCGGCCTCTTCGGTGATCAGGCCGGCCTTGATCTGCTCGTTTACCCAGCTGTGGTCCTCGGTCCTCTGGGTGATCTCACCGCCGCGGATGAGATAGCCACGAGAATCCCCGACGTGGGCAAGGTAGGCCTTGCCGTCGCGGAACACGAGCAGCACCGCCGTAGTACCCATGCCACGGAACTCCGGATCAGACTGCGCCCGGTCATAAATCCGTTTGCCTGCCAGGCGAACGGCGTACTTGATCTTCTCCTGGGCGATCTGTTCCGAGGACAGGTCGCCATTGACAGCACCCTCGTCACGGATGTTCGAGAGCACTTCTTCGATGGTGGTGACTGCGATCTGGCTGGCATATTCGCCGCCCGCGTGTCCTCCCATGCCGTCACACACGATGTAGACACCAATCCGGTCGTTGACCAGGTAGTTGTCTTCGTTGTTCTGGCGCTTCTGTCCGACATTGGTGATGCCGGCGGAAGAGATCTTCATGGCGCTTCGTCCTCTCAGGACCTCGTGTCAGCGGAATAGTGTACCGGGCATCGGCCAAGCACGGGAAGAGCGAGGGCGATCAAAGCAACAGCAGCGTGCCTTCTCAGGACTCAGACTAGCGAGTCCCCCAGCCCATCTTGGTTCGCAGCACGGCGAAGAAGTCCCGCGAGGCGGCATTCACCATGCGAGCATTGTGCTGAGAGCGTCGCACTCGTACCTGGTCACCCGACTCCAACTCGAAGCCCTCCTGTCCATCGATGGTGACGAGTACCTCGCCACGACTCTCGACCACGAAACACGACGCAACCGATTCACCCGAGATCACCAGGGGACGATTGGTAAGGATGTGGGGACAGATGGGCGCG
Source organism: uncultured Rickettsiales bacterium (assembly GCA_964490445.1). Taxonomy (GTDB): domain Bacteria; phylum Myxococcota_A; class UBA796; order UBA9615; family UBA9615; genus UBA6601. Next base: position 38,073 of record CAZBDA010000020.1, read on the forward strand.
ATCAACATCACCCCGGCAGTCGGGACAACAATGGGGCCTCCGGCCGAGAGGGCATAGGCAGTCGAACCGGTTGGGGTCGAGAAGATCAGTCCATCAGCCGTGTAGCGAGACACAAAGCAGTCATCAACCCACGACTCAACCCGAATCACATGGGACAACTGGCCCTTGTGAACCACAATATCGTTGAGCGCATTGAAGGGGCCGATCACAACCTCTCCATCACGCAGGACTTCGCCACTGAGCATCAGGCGTTCCTGGACCGAGTAGTCGCCCTTCAATACCGCTTCGAGAGCCGCCAGCATTCCCTCGGGGCCAGTGTCCGTAAGAAACCCGAGGCGGCCGACATTAATGCCCAGAATCGGCACCCCGAACGCACTGAACAGCCGCCCTGCAAGCAACAAGGTGCCGTCACCGCCGAGCGCCACCGCAAGATCTGCACCCTCGGCAAGCATCGCCCGCTCGACCGAGTGATCAATCCCGGCCTGCGCGGATAGGGCCGCATCCACAGCCACCTCGTGGCCGCGCTCCGTCAGCCAACGGACCACTATTTCGGCGGTCGAGTTCGCTCGTGAGTCATTCGGTTTGGCAAGAATGGCGACGCGCATTGCGAATCCCGGATCGGACGCGACGATAACACAGGGCTACAGCCCGACAGGTCCAACCATCCGCAAGCGAGGCCCTCAGGAGCCCAGTTCGCGAGCAAGTGCGACGAACTCCTGCACAGAGACGCTATCCCCGCGACGTTCGGGGTCCAGCCCGACCTGTTCGAGCACACGACGCAACTCATCCGGCTGCCGATCCATCGTCGGCGCATGGGCCAGTGAGTTCAACAGGGTCTTCCGCCGAGCATGAAAGCCCGCGTGAACCACTCTGCGAAACCAGGGGTACTCCAGGCCCTGCCACAGCGGTTCCGGGCGCCTCGCGAGCCGGACCACAGCGCTTTGAACCTTGGGAACCGGCCGAAAGGCTCGTGGCGGCACCTGGAAGAGCGGCCAGACCTCGCAAAAGGACTGGACCAGCACAGACAGCGCACCGTACGCCTTGGTCGCGGGTGCGGCCGCCAGTCGGTTGGCCACCTCGAGTTGGTACATCAAGGTGGCCGAGTTCAGCGCGCTGCCCCAGTCCTCGAGCAGGTGCATCGTGATGCGCGCCGCCATGTTGTAGGGCAGGTTCGCAATCACCCGGTACGGCCCCGGAAACGGCAGCTCCTCGGCACGAAGTAGCAGCGCATCTGCATGCACCACGACGGCGTTCTCATCGCCCTCGAAACGTGCCGCGAGTTCGGGAGCAAGGGCATCGTCCTTTTCGACGCAGATCAGTCGCGTCGAGAGGCCGCGCAGACCCGCCGTAAGCGCGCCTCGGCCTGGGCCGATCTCAACCACAGTCTCACCGTCTCGGATGCCAGCAGCCTTGACGATTCGGGCGACGACTCCCAGGTCGATCAGGAAGTTCTGACCCAACGACCGCTTGGCGGCCGGTGCTCTGCCCATCGTTCAGTCTCCGTCCCCGCTGGAGTCCGCGACTACCACAACCGGCGTCGCAGAGCCCTGCCGTTTGCCCCTGCGATTCTCCAGCCACTGCATTGCCAGCAGGTAGGCGGGCACCGACAACACACAGCCCAGGAGCGCCCCCCCGACGAGCATTGCCCCGAAGTCACCCCAACCCAGCGACATGAGTGCCTCGCGCAGGCTGGTGTCCTCGGTGAACAGAGGAACAGGGCCGCCACTACCAAACGGTGTCACGGCGTGGCCGAGCACCCAGGCCAGGCTGTATTGCGGTGGAATCGTCAGCGGGTTGGAAAGGCAGACCCCGGCACTCGCAGCCAGCCGGCTGGACCGAAACAGGTATGCGGTCGCCAGCGCACAGGGCCAATGCAGGATGAAAATGGGGATGCAACACCAGAACACGCCAATCGCAAGACCACGAGCGACGTAGCGAGCGCCCTGCGGAGAGCGGGCAGCGACCAGCCAGGCATAAAGTGCCGGGGCAAGCATGCTGCCGACAATTCCTCGGCGCCGCAGCCGATCTCGGCATGAACTGCTCACGAGAGGTCAGCTCGACGATTGCTGGGAGCCTGCGCAAAGCCCAGGCCCGGCTCGACATCCAGATCCAGAGAAGAGCGTTCCCCACGCGCCATTCGCAGCGCCGCTACGTAACCGATCATCGCTGCGTTGTCGGTACACAGGTCCATGTCCGCGCGGTGCAGGGTCCAGCCCTCAACCTCGGCAGCCTCGGCAAAAGCAGAACGCAGCCGCGAGTTCGCGGCAACGCCCCCGGTGACCACGACCCGGGTAATGTCGAACGCCGCGGCGGCCTTGCGGGTCTTGTGAACCAGAACCTCGACGATCGCCTCCTGAAACGAGGCGCAGAAGTCATTGAGTTCCGAATCCACGGGCACACCGTTCCGCTGCACGTGCTGCCAGACCGAGGTCTTGAGTCCCGAAAAGGAGAAGTCGAAGCCACCCTTGTGCATCATGCCGCGCGGCAGGGACAACGCCTGTGGGTTGCCCTGCTTCGCCAGGCGGTCGACAGCAACACCCCCCGGGTAGGGCAGGCCGAGCAGGCGAGCGCTCTTGTCGAAGGCCTCTCCGGCAGCGTCGTCCCGGGTCGCACCGAGCACCTCGTAATTGCCTACGTCCCGCGCCAGCACCAACTCGGTGTGGCCGCCGGAGACCACCAGGCCGAGAAACGGAAAGGGCGGCTCACCAACACCCGCAAAGGGAGCGAGCAGATGACCTTCCAGGTGATTCACTCCCAGAATCGGCAAGCCCTTCGCAATCGCCAGGCCCTGTGCGTAGGCCAGGCCGACCAACAGGCATCCCACCAGGCCCGGTCCCCGAGTCGCGGCAACCGCCTGCAGATCGTCGCGGCTACAGCCTGCGACACGCAAGGCCTCATCCACGACCAGGCCCACTGACTCGAGGTGGCAGCGCGAAGCCAATTCCGGCACCACGCCGCCAAACAGCGCGTGCTCGTCGATCTGCGAGCGAACCACGTTTGCCAGGACCTGGTAGCCCGGGCCGAGAACAGCCGCCGCTGTCTCGTCGCAGGAGGTCTCGATGGCGAGAAGCGGAAACATCGTGTGGCCTGGCATTCTCTAGCACACAGTCAGGTGCAGGGGACGCGAAACAGCCCGGCGCTCGGCCCAATCAGTCCTTGTGGTCGACCTTCGGCAGGTACTTGCGGTATTCGAAGCGGCCCTCGGTCTGATCATCGTCGTGACAGGTCTTGCAGTGCGCCTCGCCGGGCACACGCACCATGTCGACACTTGGATTACTGATGTGCTCCCTACCGGGTCCGTGGCAGGACTCGCACTGCACGTTGCGCAGTGGTCCGACATCATAGGGTCCACTGGGGCCGCCGGTTTGCCCGGCACCGGTGACGTGACAGGACCAGCAGTCGAGATCGAAGTGACGCCTCTCCTTGACCAGGGTCGTATAGGCCCGGGAATGGGGCGTCTCGTTCCAGTCCTCGAACTCCGCGGCGTGACACAGCCGACACGCCGAAGCTCCGACGAAGTCCCCGTATTCGCGCTTCTTGACCGGTTGCGGCCCTTTGTGGTGGTCACCGTGATCATGGTTGTGCCCGGTGCCGACCCCGGACAGCGCCGACCGTCCCTCGGGCCCGAGCCGATCGAGTGCCGCGTCCACCAGTCGCTTCATGTCGGAATCGTCGGCCAGGCCACGATCCAGCGGGATCTTATTGGAGCTCAGAAGGTGGCGTTTGCCATCATCGGCTGGCGGCACGGGCATGGCATCGAGTCGCCTCTTGCTGAATGAAACCACCCGCTCCAGTCGGGAACGCTGGCTTTCCCTCTCGGGCCTCAACTCCGCCAACTGCTGCTCGTAGTTCTGAATCTGATCGGTCAGTTGCTTGCGCTGCGCTTCCACTCGAGTGCGGGAGCCGGGGTCGGTCCAGCCACTGGCGCCCTGCCGCAACGACAGGGTGACTTCTCCCAGGTGCTTGCCGCGACTGCCGGCCTGGAAGATCGCGGTGTTTCCGACGATGACCGGCTCCTCCTGGTGGCTGCGGCTGTGGCCACCGAAAATCAGGTCGATTCCCGAAACCTGGTCAGGAAGCGTTCGGTCCACCTGCAGCCCGAGGTGCGAGAGCACGACGACCAGGTCGACCCGGTCCTGGTCTCGAAGCTGGGCGACCGACTTCCGCAACGACTCCACCGCAGGCCTCAGGCTTCCACCAGCTACGTGCAACTGCTCGGACAAGACCGAGGTGAGGCCGATACGAAGCCCCGCCTTCTCGACCACCAGAGAAGCCGGAAAGACCAGCTCGTTGTCACTGCCAAACAGGTTGGCCGAGACAAACGGAAGCTTCCGCTTGTTCGCTTCCCTGGCGAGGAACTCGAGTCCAAACGCAAGCTCTCCGTCGCCGACAGCGAGCGCATCGACACCAAGCTGGCTGGTCGCGTCCAACAGCAACTCCGCTTTGATCTGGCGCTGCTCCCGCTCCCGCGAGTTCACCGTCTGGCGGGCCCAGAGCATGTCGCCAGCATCCACCTGCAGTATTGGAGTGGATTTCGAGCGAAGTTTTGTTAGATGTGTTGCGCGCCTGGCGAGACCGCCGAGGGGATTCTTAGGTCATCCACACGGCTCGATTTCTCCGTCGATGTTGTTGGTGTAGACGATCGTCAGCATCGCTTTCACCGCAGGACCTTTCGCCTGGACCGAGGCCGAGCTGTCCGCCGGCTCGTTGCTTGCCCGCGCAGTCGCCACGGAGACAGCCTCGCTGGCAACCGCGTCGACCGCCGTGGAGCCCTCGGCCGAGGACGCGAGCGAGGCTTCACTGGGCACACTGGCTCCGGAGCGAGAGTCGGCCTGTGGGCCGGTACATGCCCAGATCGAGGTCGCAAGAAAGCTCAGGATGACTGCACATCGAATGCTATTCACTGCTTGAACTCCTCCACTCTCTTGCGCGCCTCCGCGGCCTCCGCACTGTCGGGATACTGCTGGATCAGGTCGTCGAGAAGGCTGCGCGCGATGGCCTGCTTACCACTCTTCGCCACGGAGAGCGCCTCCTTGAGCATCGCTCGACGGCCCCACGTACCGCCCGGATCAGCGCCAATCACCTCGGCGTAACTCTTTCGGGCCGAATCGAACTGGTCGACTGCAAACAAACACTCACCGAGCAGGTACCTCGCTTCCGTTCGATACGTGCTGTCCGGGTGTTGCTTTAGAAACTGCTGCAGGAGCGCCCCTGCCTCAGTCCAACGACTCTCCTGCACCAGGTGCCGACAGCGCTGGAACATGAGCTCGTCGTCCGGAGGGCCATCGGGCTCGATCACAATGTCGCTGTCCTGGGGCTCACCCCCGGAGTCTCCGTCCGTCGCAGCCTGGCCAGGCTCTTCCACCTCAGACTGCCCTGCATCCGACTCGGGCGAACGGGCTTCATCGGCCGTCTCTTCGCCGGCCGGCACAACCGCAGCAGGATCGACAATCAGATCCGAATCCTGCAAGGCCTTGTACACTTGCGCCAGCCGCACCTCGAGGTCCGTGATGCGCATGTCGAGGTCTTCGCGAAAGCGATCAGAACCTCCCAGGTTTTGCGTCAGGCTCGAAAGCTCCCCACGCACCTGCGTCAACTCTTCGAGAAAGCTCTCCAGGCTTGCACCCGACTCGGCAATTCGTTTCCGGGCATTCGAAGCCTTGCGCTTCATTGCATCGACGCGTTCCCGCTCACGCGCAAGGTCCTTCTCCAGGGCCCGGGTGCGGGTCTTGTTCGCGTCCATGTCCTGCAAGAGTCGGAAGCTCCTGCTGCGTCCGGTACGGTCCATCGCGCAGCCACTTGTCAGGACAGGTACGAGGATGCACAGAGAGAGCAACGGGAAGACCCAGGCGCGCAACGACGGCATGACCTCAGCCTTCAGCGAGCAACGAATTCTACGCGGCGATTCATTGCCCAGGCCTCATCGCTCTGCCCTTCGACCTCAGGGCGCTCTTCGCCATACGAAAGCGTCACCAAGCGGCCGCTCGTGATCCCCAGATCGACCAGGTATTTCCGGACCGAATCGGCGCGCCGCTGCCCGAGGGACAGGTTGTAGAGGGTACTCCCGCGGTCGTCTGCATGACCGACAAGCTGCACGTTCAATCCTTCCTGGGACTCCAGGCACTCGGCGTTGGCCGCCAGCGTCGTTTGCGCACTGCTGGTCAAGCTCGCCTCGTTGTAGTCAAAGCGAACCGTCTCCAAGGAACAGTCGGCAGTGGCACTCGGCGCAGCCAATACGGTGAAGCCCTGCGGCCGCAGCGCATGGTCACCCGAGGGTGCGGTCACCTTGATGTCGTAGCGACCCACCGGCACAGATTCGCTGACCCGAAAGCTGAGGTCACGGTCGTCTATGACATCGACGCCGCGCGCAGCATGCTCGCCGAGGTGGACCTCACAACCGGGGGCGAAGCCACTGCCTTCCAGGTAGACGGTGACCGGGGTCCCTTCCGTGGTCTCGCTGGGAGAGACCGCGTCGATAGCGAGGGCGGGTCGCGGCGGCGCAGTCTCTCCTGGAGCTACGGGCGGCGGCTTGGGCTTGGGGCAGCCGGCGAGCAGCACAACCATCCACGACAGCAGCGCAAGGCCGAGTAGGACACGTCTGATGGGCATCCTGGGAACCACTGGCTCGACTCCTGGCACAGCCCTGTGGCAGGGCCACCGGGTTGCGGACGAAAAGTGGCTCGCGGCAACGAACCGAGCAAAAACCTAGTCCCCGAGTACCCCCCTGTCAAGACACTCTGAGGCCGCGTCAAACCCTCGCGAGAGCCACTTTCCTGCCGCGTTCGAGGCAGACAGACAGAAGCACTTCAACAGGCTTGCGAAACAGGCCTTTGTCGTCCTACAGTGACCTTTAGGAAGTAGTTTCTGCGCGGTACGAGGACGGTCTCATATTGTCTCGCGCCCTAGTACTACTGTCTGGGGTTTGCCTCTGGGTGTTGTGTGCGCCCCTTCTGCTAGGGGTACCTGATGCACTCATGTGATCCCCCCCTTCAATGAAGGGTGCGGACAGACAGACTCCACGGCCGAAGTGGACTGCTTCTTGTTTTCAGGCGTTTCGTGGCAGCCCATCGTTCTGTCTCGGTCTGCTCCCCGCCGTCCCTGTCATCGCCGTACTCATTGCCCCAGCTTCGCTCTTGGCCGGTACGGCCGAAGACTTCGCAGCCGCGGGACAGTTGAAAGAGGCGGGAGCCTGCGCGGAAGCCCTGCCCCTATACAGCGCAATCACTGAGGACAAGACTGCGTCTGCCAGCTTGCGGGCGTCTGCCCGCTACAACCAGGCTGTCTGCCTGGAGTTGCTTGGCCGGTACCCCGAGGCGATCACCCAGTACTCTGCCATCGCTGATATGTCCGGCAACCGGGTGCTGCAGCGAGACGCCCTGTTTCGGGTTGCGGTGCTCGACTCCCTGAACGGACGCTACCCCAGAGCCAGGCGACGTTTTTGCAAGCTTCTTCGACGCTCTCGTGACCCCGGAGATCGGGCCCAGTTGTACGTCCAACTAGGAGCGCTCGAGATCGAAACCGGCCATCGGCATCGGGCGGCCTTTCAGTTGAAGCGGGCACAACGGCAGGTGACAAGAGAGCCCGATTCTCTGGAACCCTGGTTCCTGGCACAGCTGCAGGTGGCGATGGGTGACCTGTTCGTGGCAGAGGCAGCGCGACTGTCCATCGGAGCAAGACCCCCACGCAGGGTCGTTCGCCGGCTGATGCGGCGCGGTGCCTTGCTGCAAAGAGCTCAACAGCACTATGTCGCGGCGATCGAACTGCACCAACCAACCTGGATGCAGGCTGCCACCCTCAAGCTGGGGCGAGCCCTGCTGGCAATGGCGCTTGAGATGAACACTCTTGAACAGAGGCTCGCAGACGACCCGGGCACCACGAAGGACCGGGACTCGAACCACCTGGCAGCCTGGATCGGAAATGCTCGCCCGCCCATGAGCCGCAAGGCCCACGAGAGTTTCCAGTTGTGCCTCGATGTGGCGGCAGAGAGCGGAGAAAATACGAGGTTCGGCCCGAACTGCCGAGCTGCCCTCCAGAACTTCCCGACAGAACTCCTGATCGGGCCGGATACTGCACCTTGAAGAGAGACTCATAGGCTGGTGTAAGCTGCCGATGGCACCTCCACAGGCCAACCCGAGGGAACGCGACTATGACTTCAGGGAAGCCCTACTCGATCCTGGTTCTCGCTCTTGCGAGCGTCCTGACGCTATCGATCGTTCTGGACACAACTGGTTGCGACGGGAGCGGCGATGACGACGATACGAGCCGCGAAATCCCACCACCAGAAGGCTGTTCCTACAACTCACTGGCCAACGTCAGCTTCTCCATCACAGTCCACTACGCAGGTGAGGACTACACGCCTGACATCCTCGCCTCGCTGGTGAAGAGTTGGGACCCGCCCGCGCTGTACTTCCCATTTCCTGGCGTGGTGACCGAATTCGGTGACGATCCGGATACCGGCCTGCAGGTGATCACACTCACCGAGCAGCCGCCCGGCGACGACGATGATTCCGCCGGCGACGACGATGATTCCGCCGGCGACGATGA
>CAZBDA010000020.1:46716-62113 GCA_964490445.1 uncultured Rickettsiales bacterium
CCGGCGACGACGATGATTCCGCCGGCGACGACGATGATTCCGCCGGCGACGATGATGATTCCGCCGGCGACGATGATGATTCCGCCGAAGAGGAGAGCGACCCGAACTGGGTGCGTATCGTCTACTCACTGCCGCTCGGATACGAACTGCCGGCAAGCCTGGGCGAAGAGCTCGGCGTGCACCTCGTCATCGACTACACCACCGGCGACTTGATCTCCGGGTTCTCGCTGTGGGAATTTCTCGAATCGGGTGCAGCTGCGTTGTTGTTCATGGCTGAGCCCTCGGACATCGGCCTCGCCTACGCCCCCGGTGACCTCCACCCCGCCTTCTCGTCTGTGACCCTACGTGACCGAGCCTGCCCCAACCTGGCCGCTTTGCAGTGCGCCAATCCCTACAACCTGTCGGTGGAATTCGAAACCGTCGTGCCAGAAGGAGACGACGACGATTCAGCGGACAGCGAGCCTCCGCCCGAACCCGAGCGCTTCGAGCTGTGGCCAACTGAACACCGGGACTTCACCGTCGGTGACCTGGAGTTGCGCGTAGTCAACGTCTGGTCTTATGGATATCGAGAGATCGATCCGGAATGCACCGGCTATGACTGGTCCAGAGACCGCTTTTCCTACTTCCTGATCCAAACAGAGTACGCACCCTGAGCCGCACGTTAGAAGATCAAGCGTTACTACCGGTGTCCGAGCGAAGCTAACTACTTGACAAGATGTCGAAAAAGGCGACAATGCCCGGCAATAGACCGCTCGGAGTTCCGAGTGGAGGGGACGCCACCTCAAAAATGAGCAGCCTCCTCGTGAATACATCACATCCTATTCATCAACTGAGCGCTGACCCGGTGCGGCAGGCTTCTGCACTTTCTGCAGGCCCCCACGGCGTCGCGACGACAACCTCCAGAGGAATTCATCTTGTCCACAATTATGCTTATCAACGCGACGCGACCCCAGGAGGTCCGTGCCGCAATCATCAAAGACAACAAGCTCGACCAACTCGAAATTGAAGTACGAGACGCAGGTCTCCTTCAGGGCAACATTTACCGAGGTCGGATCGCCAACATCCACGCCGGCCTCAACGCCTGCTTCGTCGAGTTCGGCGTAGACAAACAGGGCTTCCTGCCCTTCGGCGAAATCGCCGCCTCCTGCTACCACAAGGCGTGGAAGAGCAAGAGCAAGAAGCCACGCATCGAAGACGTCATCCAGAAGGGTCGAGAGGTCCTCGTCCAGGTGGTCAAGGACGCCATCGGCAACAAGGGTGCTGCGCTTACCACCCGCATCTCGCTGGCCGGTCGCTACATCGTCCTGATGCCCCTCGACGACAGCCGTGGCGTATCGCGCAAGATCAGCAGCGACTCTCAGCGCAAGAAGATCAAGGACCTCGCCGCCAGCCTCAAGATCCCGGAAGAGCACGGATTCATCGTCCGCACCGCCGGTCTCGACCGCACCAAGACCGACCTCAACCGTGACGCGGCACGCCTGGTACGTACCTGGAAAGAGATCGAGCGGCTGAACGCAAAGCACAAGAAGGTCGCCCTGTTGCACGAGGACCGCGACCTCGTGGTGAGGATGCTGCGAGACTACTATTCGTCCGACATCTCTCAGATCATCGTCGACCGCGACGACGCCTGGATGAAGGCTACCGACTACTTCAAGACCGTGATGCCGCGCAGCAAACGGGTGCTCACGAAGTACGTCGGCCGTGTGCCGTTGTTCGCGCGCTACGGCGTCGAGGAACAGGTCGAAAGCATCTTCTCGCGGCGCGTCGAGTTGCCGTCCGGTAGCTACATCCTCATCGACCCCACCGAGGCCCTGACTGCCATCGATATCAACTCCGGCCGCTCTACCAAGTACAAGAGCCAGGCCGAGACTGCCTATCACACGAATCTCGAGGCTGCGACCGAGGTTGCACGCCAGCTTCGTCTCCGTGATGTCGGCGGGCTGATCGTCGTCGACTTTATCGACATGGCCAACCCCAAGCACAACCGAGCTGTAGAGAAAGCAGTCAAGGTCGGTCTGAAGAGCGACAAGGCGCGCAGCTACGTCAGCCGAATCAGTGAGAACGGTCTGCTCGAGATCAACCGTCAGCGCATCAAGGCTGCTCTGCAATTGCAGACCCACCGCAACTGCCCGACCTGCCATGGCCGAGGCGTCATTCCATCGGTGGATTTCGTTGCTCTGAAGCTGCTGCGCAAGATCGAAACGCAAGCCGCAGCCGGCACCTTCGCGAAGGTTGTCGTCTCCCTGCACCCCGAGTTGGCCGACCACCTGCAGAACGCCCACCGCCGGGACCTGATCGACCTCGAAGACAGGTTCGCAGTGCTGGTCGTCATTGAAGGGCGGCCGGGCGTGCGGCGAGGCGAAGAGACCTTCGACTGGCAGAGCATCGGCGAACTCCCCGACGGGCAACAGAAGCTCATCGAAGAACGCCAGGAAGTCCTGCAGGAAACGCTCCAGCAGGAGGAAGCTGCCGCCGCTGAGGCCGCCGCTGAAGCCGCCGCTGAAGCCGAGGAAGGCGAAGCCGACCCGGATGCCGACGAGACAGCACCTGAGCCCATGTCCGAAGAGGAAGAAGAGTTCGATCGTCTCGCCGATGAGGCCACGATCGAAGCCGCTCCAGAAGAAAGCCCAGAAGACGAGACTGACGCCGAAGAAGGTTCGCAACGCCGGCGACGGCGGCGACGGCGTCGTGGGCGCGGTCGTGGACGAGGGCGAGACTCTCGAGGTGAAGGGTCGAGCAACGAAGACGGCCAAAAAACCGCTCCTGCTGACACGGAGCAGAACCGCGACGAAAGCGCCGCCAAAAGCGACGCAGAGAGCAGCGTTCCCGCCACAGAAGAGCAGAACCGTGACGACACCAGGCAGGAGCCTCAAGCGAGCGGACAGACGGCCTCTTCAGAAGACGACGGCGAGCCCTTGAGCCGCTCTCAGAAGCGTCGTCGGCGCCGTCGGCGCCAGCGTGAACGCGGCCGCGATGACGAGGTCGGGAGCCATCCTACCGGCCAGAACCCGAACTCTGCTTCCCCCCAGGCAGCAACTGGCACCGACCAGCCCGAAAATAGCCCCGCGGCCGCACAGGCCACAGCGGAACAGGCCTCTGGCACCGAACAGTCCGTTGGCAACCAGGCAGCCGAAACAACACCGGCTGCGAGTGCCGACAGTCGAGGCGATGACTCCAATGAGACACAAGCTGAAGGCGCGCTGCTCGGCACCTTGCGACGCCTCACCGGTTTCGGCCGCAAGCCGCGCACTGAACCCACCCCGGAAGCCGCTTCGGAATCCAATGAGGCCGCTGGCGGCAACGACCAGAGTACTGCGCCGCCGCAAGCTCCCAGCCCAGCCGAGTTCAATTCGCCGCCCCGCCGGCCGCAACGCCGACGCACCGGACCAGCCGATACTGAGTCGGAATCGGCATCGGCGCCTGGTGAGTCCCTGGTTCCGCCGCCCTCAGGAGGCATGTTCGGAGAACTCTGAACTCCGAGCTGGCAAGAGGCTCCATTCCAGTTCACCGCTCGGCCCAAGGCTGAGCACCTCGTCCTCGTCCCGTTCCGGGGTGAAGCGCCGCAGGGCTACGCGGGGCTCCTGCGGTCGCAATTCCAGGTAGGAATGGAAGTGCAGCCAGTCGCCCAGGCAGACGAGGCCGTTCGGCCACCAGCCAAGAAAGTGGCCATGGCCCCGAACTGAGAGGTCAGTGCCCGTCTGCCGCCGCGAAGCTGCATCCGTGTGCGCTGCTTCCAACCAGCGGCGGTTGCGTCCTGCCAGCCCGCCTTTGCGGCTCCGGTTCCCCTCGGCGATGCGGCCGCCCAGCCGCTGCACCCGAGCAGAGCCAAACATCGCGGCAATGCTGCGCACTGCGGACGTCGCCAGCAATGCCGTGAGCAACCTGTGGCCATGGTCGCTCGGATCAATCCCATCCCCATGGCTGACATGCAAAAGCAGCTCTCCACACCGCAAAGAGAGCTCATCGTCCACGATCTTCATGCCTCCCCGCGCGCCGAATGCTCGGCTCTGCCCGATGTCGTGATTGCCCTCCAGCCAGAACACCCGGGGCAGCGCCCCCAGCCGGTCGAGCACCTCGAGGCAGGACGCCGGGACCTCTTCACCCACAGCGAACCAAAAGTCGAACAGGTCTCCTGCGATCACCAGGGCAGCGTCGGGATCCGGTGCCACTCGTTGCTCGACGAACTCCAGGAAGCGGCGTTGGTTGGGGTCCGACGGGCCGCGAAGGTGCAGGTCCGACACGAACAGGGTCCTGTCCGGGAGGAACTCAACCATGCGTCAGCAGGAACAACCAGCGGGCAATCTCGCTAGCGAGGGACTGGAGAGTCGTCGACCAGGTCCAGACCCAGCCCAGCAGCGACAGCAACACTCCGGCAATCGCCGGCAGCTTGAGCATCACGGCGGGTTCAGACCCACAGGCCCCTGCCCGGAGCACAGCCGAGAGAGACACGACCGAAGACAAAGCGAAGGTCCAGGCGAGGGCGCTGAAGTGGTAGGCGTCCCAGTAATTCTGACACTCGGACCCTACGGCCAGGGCGAGAGTCGCGGCCACGGCAAACAAGAGGGCCTGGCTACTCACCCCCACGGCACACAACGACTCCCCCTGCTCATCCCGTTTGCGCCACGCCAGGCCCACACAAAGGCACAGAACAGCGAGGGCGAGCCAGGCAAGGGTCGCGAACACATCTCCAGACCACGAGTGCTGATCCACCGGCGCAGCAGGGTCGATGCGCGTCGCTGCACCGACGAGCAGCACCACAGAGAGGGCGGCAGGAGGCAGAGCCAGGACGAAGGGGGCTGGCAGACGACGCATCACTGTCCCCGCCCGGCGCTCGGCAACACAACGCGGCGCTCTGGCGACAGCTGCTGGCCAATGTCCGGGGCACGTTCATCCAGCAGGTCGAGCAAGCCGAAGAAACCCGAGAGATTGTGCTGAACGTGGTCATTGCGGATCTCGGCAGCGTCCGGGAACGCACGGAACCCGCCAAACGACCTGGTCGGATTGGGCAGGTAGTAGGAGTTCGCTGCGGTGAACTGGTTGCGAAGCTGGAACCCTGCGTTGTACAGCGCAAAGCGCCGGAATCGCTCCTCGCCGGGCCGAACCCGCTGTTCCAACCGTGCCGCTGCGGTCAGGGCTTCGCCAAAGGAGCCGGCAGTCGCTGCATGAGGCAAACGCTGCAGCCCACTGAGTCCGGCACCGAGCAAGTCGGGTGGAGTGTCCTGCGGATCCATCAACTTAATCCCCGCGATGACCTCACCTATGGCAAGTGCGTATTCCGCACGGCGCTGATCCGGAGACACTCGGTCCATCTCCTCGAGGGCCTGTAGCAACCAGGCGTCAGGAGGTATGTAAATCCGCAATCCAAGGGATACCCAGCGCTTGTTGACCAGGTAGTCCGCGCTGCGCACAGCAACGTCCAGCCAATGCTGGTCTCCCGTCAACTGGTGCAGGCGAACCAGGCCGAGAATGGCCTCGCCGGAGTAGTAAATGCTCTTGCGCGAGCTCAGCTTCCGGTCGTCGTAGTTGAAGAAAGACTCGAACGAGCCGTCCTGGTTCTGCATCCGCTCGATGTGCCGAGCCATGCCCTCCAGTCGAGCCGGATCGACACTGCCGGGACTCGCCTTCTCGAACTCCACCAGCATGCACAGGCCCAGACCCACCCCGCCGAGCTTGGCCCGACGCCGCTTCCAGACCACGAACCACTCACCGCGGTGATCGACATCCTCGCGCATCTTGGACAGGTAGAAATTGACCGCACGCCGACCCGCATCGAGCAACTCGGGATCAGGCTGCAGCCGATAGGCCTGGAACATCGAGTACACAGTGCCGGCATGGCGGAGGATGTTGTAGCCACCGGCATCCTTGTCCCAACCCGCCTTGTAGTCGTAGGTAAGCCGTCCGTTGGCAGCAGTTTCTCGTTTCAAGTAGTCCGCTGCCATCTTGATACGCGTGCGCAGCAGCGCTGGTGTGGGCGCACCGACGTCACTGTTGGCTCGGGCCAGGGCGACGGCCTGTCCACCACCCGGGCCGGACTCGACCCACGACCAGGTTCGAAACGCAGCGAACTCGGCCTCGCGGCTCTCGGCACGGGTCCATCCACGCCGCTCGACTGCCATCTTCCGGGCGCGCCCGTGAATTCGGCTACGGGCCAGAGACCTGTACTCGTATCGGCCTCCCTTGCTCCGCTTGCGGCGCGACTCCTGCTCGACGCCCCAAGACGGCAGAAAGTAGAATTCCTCGCCCTTGCTGGAACGCAGGACAATGCCATCCAAGCCCTTGTCGAGGGCGACTCCCTTGAAGCCCCCGTCATAGGGAAAGCCTCGCTCCTCGCCGCGGATCACATCCAACTTGAGGCGAGCCGTTGCCGCTACCTCGGGGAGCCGATGGGTGGCCGGCAGCTGCTCCCATAGGGTCTGCACTGACTGCGCGATGTCGCCATCGACGGAAGTCATTCCGGGGCCCCACTGAATCACTCCGAGGCCCGGCGTATAGAGACTGAGAAACCAGCGTTCCGCACCCAGCTCCACGGCGGCTGTGCCTCCAGCCAACGGCTCGCCCGGATTCCTCCCGGAAATCTCGTCGAGGCTTTGTCGCGCCGCGGCCAGCAGCGCTGTCGCCCGGGGGTCCTCGGGCGGAAAGAAGGACTCGATCGAGTTGCCCGGCAGGGACCCCCGCTGCATTCCCGCCCACAGCAGGTCGCCATACTGCGACCACATCAGGAGCACGATGACCGAGACCACGATCGCGGCTCCGTAGGTACTGGATCTAACCTTCACCGAGAGCCTCCACCGGCAGGGACCACCAGAGACTCGTCCCTGCTGACTGCGAAATAGTTGTCGTAAAAACGTCGGTAGAGGCCCTGCCTTTGGAGCAACTCGAGGTGAGAGCCCTGCTCGGCAACCTCCCCCTTGTTGAGGACGACGATGCGATCGACCTGCTGAACCGTCGATAGTCGGTGCGCCACCACGATCGTAGTCCTCCCATCCATGGACGTACTGATGGCGTCCTGGATCTTCTGCTCCGAGAACGAATCCACATTGGAGGTCGCCTCGTCCAGCAACAGCACTGCTGGGTCATATGCCAGGACTCGCGCAAAGGAAAGGAGTTGCCGCTCTCCGGCAGAGATGTTGTAGCCGCGCTCGCCGAGTTGCCCGTCCAATCCGCCGATCTTCCTCACCAACTCCGCGGCTCCCACGCGCTCCAACACAGTCCACAATCGGTCATCGGCAATGGGCTCGCCCATACAGATGTTGTTGCGCACGGTGCCGCGGAACAGGAACACATCCTGCAAAACCACGCCCACCGCCCGGCGCAACCGAGCCAACGGAAGATCGCGAACATCGGTGTCGTCCAGCATCACCTTGCCCGCATCCGGATCGTAGACGCGGTTGACCAGGCGCAGTGCCGTGGTCTTGCCGGCGCCAGTGACCCCCAGCAGGGCAACCTTTTCGCCAGCGCGAACATGCATCGACAAGCCGCGAAGAACCGGCTCCCCATCCGTATAAGCGAAGTGCACGCCGTCGAAGCGGACCGCGCCACTGAGGCCTGCGACCTCGGCGCTGACCTCTGACGAGGAGACCCACTCGGTCTCGTCCAGCAGGTCGAAAACCCGCTCCGAAGAGGCAAGTCCCGACTGCAACGACGCCACCTTCTGGCTCAAGTCGCGAATGGGATGGAAGAACCGACCGAGGTAGTCGAGGAAAGCAACCAGCACTCCAAAGCTCAGAGTGCTCTCCGGATCGAGCAACGGACGCGCCGCATACCAAAGCAACATGGCGGTCACCACGTGCTTCATCATGTCGACAAAGGCGAACAGGATGGCGTCGAGCCGAATGCTTCGGAAGTTCTCCTCGATCAACTCGAGGTTGCGGCTACGGAACTGGCTGTTGGAGCGCTCCTCCCGACCGAACAGTTGGATCACTCGGATCCCCGAGATCCTCTCCTGGAGGTAGCTGTTGAGCACAGCAGTGCGCCGCCGGATCTCGCGGTAGCAGGCACGTAGTCGACCCTGAAACCAACCCGTACCGATGATCAGGATGGGCAGTGACGCAAAGGTCACCAGGGCGAGCCGCACATCGAGCCACAACATCGCCGCGCAGATGCCCACCAACAGCAACAGGTCGGCGAACAACATAAGGAACCCGGCAGCAAACATCTCGCCGATGCCCTCGACGTCGTTTGTGCAACGCGTCAGTAAACGGCCGGCGGGATGGCTCTGGAAGAAGCGACTGTTCAGACGAAGCAGGTGCCCATGAACAGCGACCCGCAAGTCGTGCACGATTCCCTGCCCAGCGATGTGACTGCTGTACGACTGGATGAACTGCAGCAGGTACTGGGCGAAGAGCGCAGCGAGCAGAGCAGCAGAGACGAGAGCCAGCCCCTCCAGGTCGCCACCGGCGATGGGACCGTCGATTGCGACCTTGAGAAGATAGGGCTGAACAAGCTGCGCCCCCGAGACCACCGGAAGGAGCAGCATGGAAAGGAGTAGAGGCTTCCATTGCCGCTTCGCATAGGGAAACAAGCGGCCGAGGAGCGCCAGGTCGGAGCCCTTCCAACTGTCCTCGCCAGGGACCATGTGTCCGGGAGTCCTCACGGCTCACCTCGCTGGCCAGAGCCAGTCGAATCCGGGTTGGCGGACAGTTCCTCGCTCAGCCGTTGCCGGGCATACAGGCGCGCGTACCAACCGTCGTTGTCGAGCAACTCACGGTGGCTACCCTGCTCGGTGATTCGACCGGATTCGAGGACCACAATGTGATCCACAGCCTCAAAACCGAGCAGCCGGTGAGAAACAAAGATCGCAGTGCTCTCCTCGGTCCTCGCGCGCAGGTTGCGGATAATCTGCTGCTCGGTCCCCGCATCCACTGACGAAAGACAGTCATCGAAGACCCAGATCCTTGGCCGCAGCGCCGCAGCCCGAGCGATTGTCATACGCTGGCGCTGCCCCCCCGACAGGCTGACACCACGCTCGCCGATAAGGGTCTCGTAGCCTGAGGCGAAACCCTCCAGGTCGGCCTCGAGGCTGGCCAGACTGGCCGCATCCTCGATCGTTGCAGACTCGGCATCATCCAATCCAAAGGCGATGTTTTCACGCAAGGACATGCTGAACAGAAACGGCTCCTGGGGCACAAAGGCGAGTTGCCGACGAAGCCACGAAACCGGCAGAGCATTGATGTCCGTTCCATCAATAAACAGGCCACCCTCGGGGACTACCGCCAGGTGGGGCAACAGGGACACCAAGGTGGTCTTGCCCGCGCCGGACGGACCCACCACCAGTACCTGTTGACCCGGCTCGATGGTGAGATTGATGTCGGACAGCACCGGCTCGTCACCGCTGCTATAGCGATAACTCAGACTCCGAAACTCGATCTGACCACGAAGCGCCTGTGACGGGGCTTGCAACTGCCCATGCTGCACCTCGGGCACCGTGTCCAGGAGCTCGCACATCCGCTCCATCGCGGCCCGAGAGCGCTGCCACATACTTACAAGCCAACCCAGGGCCACCGTCGGCCACATCAACATCGTCAAGTACCCGAGGAAAGCGACCATGTCACCGAGGCCCAGGGTGCCCTCGATGACTCCGCGCCCCCCAAACCACACGATTGCGAGGGTGCCAACGCCGCCCATCCCGGCCACGATCGGTAGCAACACTGCCCGGTACAGGATCCAGTTCAAGTAGGCCTTCCGGTAGCTCTCCGAAGCTCGTTCGAAGAATTCCTGGCGGGGCTCCTCGCGGACGTATGCCTGTACGACACCGATGCCGGCGATCGACTCGTTGGCATGCTCCGAGAGCAACGAGAGCTCTTCCTGGGCACGCAGCGAGGCCCGGTAAATCCTCGGCCCGATGATCCTGGTCGCCACGAACAGAAGGGCCAACGGTGAGAGGGCGAGCAGGGTGATTCGCGAGTCGAGCAGTAACATTGGAACCACCGCTGCCAGGTAGACGAGCACCGTGTTGGCGGCGTTGAGAATTCCCGGCCCCCCGAGCAGCCGGACCGCGACGATATCGTTGGTACATCGCGAGATCAGGTCACCCACCGACATCTTGCCGAAGAAGCGCGGACCGAGAGACTGGAGGTGCGTGAACAAGTCGTTGCGCAGGGCGAACTCGACGCGCCGCCCGCCATCGAAGATACAAATCCGTGACAACACTCGGAAGAAGGCCATGACCCCAGCTAGGCCAATGATCCCGAGCACCAGCCAACCGACACTTCGCATGGTCGGATCCGAGTGCAGGGCCGCCTCAAAGGAGCCGCCAGCTGCCACGGCAGCTTCCAGGCTGTCGATGGCCAACTTTGTCAGGTAAGGGATCCCCGAAGTCGAGGCGTTCGTTACAACCAGGGCAAGCAAGCCGACGAGGTAGCGCCCCCTCTCCGCGCCGAGATAGCGGAACAGACGAGACATGGAATCGTTGGCATGACTGCGATCCAAGGTCTCCCTGTATACACCTGTTATTGTCCGCCGGTGGATCGAAGCTCCCTGCCCGAAATCTTCCAACAGCCGCTAGCCGAGCGGATGCGTCCGCAAAACCTGGACGGAGTGCTCGGCCAGGACCACCTGCTGGGGCAGGGAAAGGCACTGCGGCAACTCATTGAGTCCGACCAGCTCTGCTCGATGATTCTCTGGGGGCCTCCCGGCACCGGAAAGACCACTCTCGCTCGGCTGCTCGCAGCCCACAGTGAGGCGGAGTTCGAGGCCTTCTCGGCGGTTCTCGGGGGCGTCAAGGAGCTACGTGAAATCATCGCCAGAGCCAGTGACCGGCGCAGACGGGAGCCCACCGCAAGGACCATTCTCTTCGTCGATGAGATCCATCGCTTCAACAAGGCTCAGCAGGATGCCTTTCTCCCGCATGTCGAAGCGGGCCTCATCACCCTGGTCGGCGCGACCACTGAGAATCCATCGTTCCAGGTAATCGGCGCACTGCTCAGCCGCTGCGCCGTGCACGTACTACAACCCCTGGGCAACGAAGCTCTGGACAAGCTGCTCGAGCGCGCACTGACGGATCGGGAGCGCGGACTCGGCAACCTCGGGCTCGCCCTCAGCGAAGAGGCACGACTCTCCCTTGTCCAGAGTTGCGCTGGTGACGCACGGCGCTGCCTGGGAGCCCTCGAGCGAATCGCCCTCCACTTCCGTTCTCGCCCCCTCGGACTGCCTGAGTTGGACAGGGACGAGGTGGCCGTCGCGCTCGGCGATGACAGCCTGCTGTACGACCGCAACGGCGAGGAGCACTACAACGTCATCTCGGCCTTCATCAAGTCGCTGCGCGGCAGCGACCCGGATGCGGCGCTGTACTACCTCGCACGACTGGTCGAGGCCGGCGAGGACCCGCTGTTCGTGGCCCGACGGCTGGTGATCTTTGCTTCCGAGGATGTCGGGCTCGCCGACCCTCGAGCAATCCAGATCGCAATGGCCTGCAAGGACGCTGTGCACTTCCTGGGGCTGCCGGAGGCGAAGTACCCCCTCAGCCAGGCGACCCTCTACCTGGCGACTGCTCCGAAGTCAGGCTCCGCATCGGGCTACTTCGATGCGGCTGCCGCCGCTCGCAAGCACGGGGCGCTTCCCGTGCCCATGGAGCTGCGCAACGCAGCGACCTCGCTGATGAAGGAGCTCGGTTACGGCAAGGGCTACGCCAACCCGCACAGGTTCATGGGTGAGTTCGTCAGCGCCGAATACCTACCCGAGAAACTGGTGGGGAGCCGCTTCTACAAGCCGAGCGAAGAAGGCTACGAGAAGATGGTCACGGAACGTCGTCGTATTTGGGCCGAGCGCAAGGCCGACGGAAACAACCGACCCAAAGGCAAGGGCTGAAACCCGTTGCTCGCTACTCCGGCGGAGGTGCGCTGGAGCCCGCGTCCTCGACAAGGAAGTAGCTGACCTCGATCTCAGCGAGTTCCGCAGGCATATGCTCCAGCGGAAAGTCGATGGCGTTGGTCACCGGATTGTAAGACCAGGTTGCGCCGTCGACATCCACGCCGTCAATCGTCACGGTCAGGCTGCTCACCGACGGGCTGCGACGCAGGTAGAAGGCCGTCTTGAGTCCGGCAGACTCGAGCCCAAGTTGGGCCAGGAAGTCCGACCAATCACTTGAACAAATCGATAGGAAGTTGCCGTCGACCCCATCGATCACATCCCAGTAGCCATCGCCTTCGTCGGCGCTGTTGTCGCCGTTGCTGCATCCCCCGGGACGGTCTCCGACAATGCCGGTGAACAAGAGCATGTCCTGGTTGTTCGGACCCTTGAGGTCATACAGGAACCAGGGGATGAACTCGTCAGGGTGCACTCCACCACAGGCCCCACCACCAAAGGGGCCGCTCTGGGCCGGACCGTGGTCGACCTCGTCGCTGAGAATGATCAAGGACAGCAGCGCATCCTCTCGGTAGAAGCCTTCGTTGGGGCTTCCGGGGTACAGCTGGTAGGTCAGAGCTGAGCGGGTTGCCTGCAGACCCATCTCACAGCTGCCGGGACCACTGGTACCGACGTTGGAGATCTCGGTAAAGGCGTCGATCTTGTCCTGCGCAGTCGAACCCGTGTCCTGGTCGATCCAGCGGCTGCCATCGGGAAGCTCCTCGAGAATTCCCCATCCATTGCTGTCGCTGGAGTCCAGGTCTGCCCGAACGACGCCCACGTGGTAGTCGATGGTCGAACTGTCGACGAAGGTCTGGATGAAACTGGCAAAATTAGCAGCCAACTCGTCCTGCTCGTCCTGCATGGAGCACGAGTCGTCCACGACGAACAGGATGTCCGACGCATCGACGGTTCGTTGCTGGAACCGATCCACCCACAAGGTCGGGCCCAACGCATCAGGCTGCTCATAGAAGGTAGGCTCCTCGTAAATGACTCGCAGTTCCGTCTCTGAACAGCCTGCCCACAATGTCCCGAGGACACCGACCAGTGCGACGAGCAGGGCGAGTCTTACGACAACGGTTGGCATGGAGTCTCCAGGGGCTGCAGCCCTCACGTTGAGGGAATCAAGACGTATGGTTGCGAGTTGTTCGAACAGAGGCCGCTCAGCACGTTTCGCGCCGAGCCGGCACACTATAGTCCATGAGACTGAGTCGGGATGACAGAAAACCAGCAACCTGTGTCCACCAGCGAAGACCCGTCTGAGATCGTCGAGGGCACACTGCCCAAAGACCGGCCCGTGGCAGGAAGGGAACGCCTCGCCCTGCTTCGCTCTGCCCTCGGCATGAGCGGCATCACCATGATTTCCCGGATCCTGGGCCTGGTCCGAGAACAGGTCCGCGCCCTCTTCCTCGGCACGACCTTCGCTTCCGACGCATTCGGGATCGCTTTCCAGATCCCCAATCTTCTGCGGCGCCTGGTCGCAGAAGGAGCGATGAGCGCCGCATTCATCCCGATCTTCACCGAAGAGAAGGAACTGCGCGGCGAACAGTCGGCCTTCCAGTTCGCGCGACGCTTCTTCAACCTATCGCTGCTCCTGATGACCGTACTCAGCACCCTCGGTGTACTCGGTGCCGGCGTGCTCATCTCCTGCTTCGCCTTCGTGGGAGGCCGTAGTATCGATCCCGAAGCGCAGGAACTCACCACATCGCTGACTCGGTTGATGTTCCCCTACATTGCGCTGGTGTCCTGGGCAGCCATCGCCCAGGGGGTCCTCAACACCTTCCGGATCTTCTGGGTAAGCGCACTCACCAGCGTCCTCCTCAACATCAGCATCATCGGCGCTGCAGTGCTGTTCGCCAACAGCTTCTCTGACCCCTCGTACGGCTTCGGCATCGGCGTACTGGTGGGCGGAATTGTTCAGTTTCTGTTCCAGCTTCCATTCGTGTATCGCCTGGGCTTCCGCTGGCGGCCCGACTTCTCGGCAGGTCCTGCTGTCCGGCGAGCCCTTTGGTTGCTTGTCCCCACCCTGTTCGGCGCCGGTGTCTATCAACTCAACGTGCTGATCTCGCAAGCGATTGCCTGGGGCCTGGGAGCAGGTGCTGTCTCATCTCTCCAATACTCCCAGCGACTGCTCGAATTGACCCTGGGAGTCTTCGCTGTCGCGATCTCAACCGTCGCACTGCCGAACCTCGCCTCAGCTG
Organism: uncultured Rickettsiales bacterium; assembly: GCA_964490445.1. Taxonomy (GTDB): domain Bacteria; phylum Myxococcota_A; class UBA796; order UBA9615; family UBA9615; genus UBA6601. The sequence goes on from CAZBDA010000020.1 coordinate 60,759, forward strand.
CAGCCGTGCACGACCGCCAGCGGGTCGCCGACACTCTGCTCTATTGCACCCGTCTGTGCTGCTTCGTGTGCTTCCCGGTTACCGCAGCATTGCTGTTGCTCGGCCGGGAGACGTCATCTCTGCTCTTCGAACGTGGCGCCTTCGGACTCGTGTCTTCCTCGACTACGGCCTATGCCATCGCCTTCCACGTCCTGGCACTGACCCACATTGCCCTGGCCCGAGTCCTGGTGCCGGTCTACTACGCGTACAAGGACACCAAGACACCGGTGGCCATCGCCGCCGTCGCCATGCTGGTCAACATCGCGCTGTGTTACGGGTTGGCACCGGCCTTCGACCTGGGTGGCATCGCCCTGGCCAACTCCCTGTCGGCTCTGGCCCAGGCGCTGCTGTTGGGGTTCTTCCTACGCAAACACCTGGGAGTGATCTCGGACTCGGTGACAGGCCCCTCCATCCTCAAGTCACTGGCGGCTACCGCTGTAATGACGCTGCTCGTACTGCAACTGAAGTCCACGCTCGAGACCGATAGCCTGCATGGGTTTGCCCAGTTGGCCATTCCCTATACAGCCATTGCATTGGTTGGGGTGTGCTCCTATGTCGCGACCTGCGCCCTGCTCAAACACGGCGAGTTGCGGGATTTCAAGCGCCTTCTCACCCGGCGTAAGCATGAGACGGGAACCTGAGCGGCGCCCGCCCCCTCGCTGGTTCACCGCGCTCAACCATTCTGCTCAAGACCAGGTCAGGCGCCGTCCACACCAAGCAGAAACGCCCCGGGAACAACCTAAGTTGCTCCCGGGGCGCTCTGGCATTTAAAGCTCGGCGACGACCTACTCTCCCACAGGGTCTCCCCTGCAGTACCATCGGCGCAGGAGGGCTTAACTTCCGTGTTCGAAATGGGAACGGGTGGAACCCCTCCGCTATCATCACCGAGCAACTTGTGCCCCTATTCGGGGGACTGATGCTCGATAAAGCTACAGAGTGTGATGAATTGAATGAGCACTGGCTGCCCTCTGGTAATGGCGAGCGAAAAATATTGTCAAGCCTCACGGGCGATTAGTACCGGTTAGCTTCGCACATTACTGTGCTTCCACATCCGGCCTATCAACGTGGTGGTCTTCCACGGCCCTTCAGTTCTTACGAAAGAGAAGGCTTATCTTGGAGGGGGCTTCCCACTTAGATGCTTTCAGCGGTTATCCTGTCCGAACGTAGCTACCCAGCAATGCTCACGGCTGAACAACTGGAACACCAGAGGTTCGTCCACCCCGGTCCTCTCGTACTAGGGGCAGCTCCTCTCAAATATCCTACGCCCACGGTAGATAGGGACCGAACTGTCTCACGACGTTCTAAACCCAGCTCGC
>CAZBDA010000021.1:0-61833 GCA_964490445.1 uncultured Rickettsiales bacterium
GCCCAACATTCCTGCCGCGCCGCCCGTGACCGGAGATGGCTACCAGTTTGTCGAGCTGCTCGAAGCGGGGGAGACCAACGAGGTCGAGATCTCTCTCGAAGGGGTGCCGCCGGGTAGCTACGAGTCGTGGGTGCTGGTGGATTCGTTCGCGTCCCTGGACGAGGGCAGCCTGGGTGAGAGCAACAACACCTGGGGACCGGAGCAGGTCGTTGTCTCGGGGGGGCCGTCAACCCAGAGTGCCGATCTCGCCATCAGCTACCTGCAGGCCTACACGCAAGCTGGCCAGGGCCAGGTTCTCTACATCGTCGATGTCACCAATAACGGTAGCGACACAGCAGGCAACTTTGTGGTCGGCGCATTTGCCAACCCGACCTTTCCACCGGTTGCGCCGGCGACCCCCGATGAGCAGGTAAGCGTAGAGTCTCTTGCACCGGGTTCTACCGCCTACCTGAGCATCACGATTCGTTCGGTTCCGCAGAGTTGGTGGCACTCGTACATCCTGGTGGACTCCTACAACTCGGTTCCGGAGTACAACGAGTCCAACAACCTGGGCTCGTCTCAGGTGCTTCCCTAGTTGATCCACGCTAGTCTGTCGCGATTCTCAGCCGCAGCAGGCCGGACGCAGGGACCAACACGATGACCTGGAACCGCGAACTTTTCCCCCCCACATTGACCGCAGAGTCGCACGTATGCGTCGCCTTTTCCGGTGGCCTGGACACCTCTTTGTGCGTGTTGCTGCTACGCCGCGAGGTGGGCTGCGCGGTCACGACTGTCACCGTGGATACCGGTGGATTTGATGGCGACGAGCTCGACTACATCGAGCGTCGCAGCAAGGAACTCGGTGCCGAGGAACACATTCTCGTTGACGGTCGCCAGGCGGTCTACGACCAGCACATCTCCTACCTCATCAAGGGCAACGTTCTGCGTGGAGGGGTCTACCCGTTGTGCGTCGGCGCCGAGCGTGTCGTTCAGGGCCGAGAGGTTGCGGACGTCGCTGCGAGCAGGAACGTTGACCTTATCCTGCACGGCTCGACGGGCGCGGGGAACGACCAGGTCCGCTTCGAAGTGGCGATTGCTGCGACTCGCCCCGAGATAGCGACCTGGGCGCCTGTGCGCGACCTGGGCATCACTCGCCAACAGAGCACCGACTATCTGCGTGGCGCCGGCTTCGTGGTCGAAGACAAGACGACTGACTACTCCATCAACGCGGGTCTTTGGGGTGTCACCATCGGCGGCAAGGAGACCCACGACGCCGCTGCCTATCCCCCACCTGCGGCCTGGCCTACCACCGTCGATCCCCAGGATGCGCCCGAGCAGGGCGCCGGACTTCGGGTTGGCTTCGTTGCCGGCCTGCCGGTTTCGTTGGATGGCCGAGAGATGGCGGCCCTTGACCTGCTCGACGCTGTGCGTGTGCTCGGCGAGCAGCATGGGGTCGGGCGAGACATTCACCTCGGCGATACGATCCTTGGGATCAAGGGACGCATTGCCTTCGAGGCGCCGTCCGCCGCGGTGCTTATCCCCGCTCACCGCGAACTCGAGAAGCTGGTGCTCAGCCGGCTGCAGTTGTTCCACAAGAACCAGCTGGGTGATCTCTACGGAATGTTGCTCCACGAAGCTGGTTGGTTCGATCCGGTGGTGCGGGACATCGAGGCTTTCATGGACAGTTCGCAGCGAAGGGTCGAGGGCGAGGTGGAGTTGCACCTTCGACAGGGCAGTGTCTCGGTGCGTGGAGTCGCGTCGCCATTTACGATGATGGCCCCGGAGTTGGCTCGCTACGGTGAGGAGAATGCTCTCTGGGATGGCCGGGATGCGGCCGGCTTCGCGAAGATCTTTGGCACCCAGCAGTTGCTCGCCGGCCTGGCCCAGCGTCGCGGTGGCAAACGGTGAGCGTGGCCTGATGTCCGCCGGGATGTTGCCGACCCCGGTCGCAGCGGCACTGAGCAGGGTGCCGAGTTGGCGAGAAGGGAGCGCGCCGGCGCACTTCCTGACTGGCCTCGAGCCCGGTCGAGCAGGGCTGCTTTCGCTACTCGATCTCGCTGACCTTGTGCGGGAGCACGAGCGTGAAATCTGCCAGATGCGACCATTGGCCGGCCGGGTGTTCGCCGCGATGTTCTTCGATCCATCGTTACGGACCCGGGCCTCGATGAAGGTTGCCTGCGCGAAGCTGGGCGCAGAGTTCCTCGATCTTCAACCGGGCTCCGGCCTCTGGACTCTCGAGTTCCAGGATGAGGTCACCATGGATGGCGTCGCCCAGGAACACATCAAGGAAGCGGTCGGCGCCCTCGGCCGCTATGCCGACGCGCTGGGCCTGCGTGCCTTTCCGGCCCGTGGGCGCTGGCAGCAGGAGCGTGAACAGCCTATCCACAACGCCTTTGCTGCCCATGCCGGAGTGTCAGTGGTGAACCTGGAAGGCCCCCTTGCGCACCCCTGCCAGGGCCTCGCCGACGCCCTCACGTTGCGCCACCTTCTAGGCGATCCAGCCGAGCGAAAGCTCGTGCTCAGTTGGACTCCTCACCCACATCAGGGCCCTATGGCGGTGGTGAATTCCGCTGCTTGGAGCGGGGCAGCTCTGGGCATGGAGGTGGTGATCGCCCACCCCGCTGGTTTTGCACTCGACCCCCAGGTCCTGCAGCACGCCCAGGAGCTGGCGGCTGAGAGTGGCGGCTCGGTGCGGATCTGCCACGAGCAGGCGGAAGCGCTGGAAGGCGCGGATGTGGTGTACGCGGACTCGTGGGGGGCGGTTTCTGGTGCCGAGGCGAGCCCAGGAGGCCATGCTGATGCGGTGAGTGCGTTGCGCCACTGGACCATCCGAGAGTCGGATCTGCAGCTCGGTGGCGCAGCCCGTTTTATGCACTGTCTGCCTGTGCGCCGTAATGTTGTGGCGTCGGATGGAGTACTCGACGGGCCGCATTCTGCCGTGCTCGACCAGGCTGAGAACCGACTCTGGGCGCAGACAGCGTTGCTGCTGGCCCTGTTGGCGCGGGAGGAACTCTGATGCCGAAGCTATGGGATAAGGGCCAGCCCCTCGACAAGCTGGTCGAAGAGTATACGGTCGGAAATGATCCGACTCTGGACCTGCGTTTGGTTGTCCATGATGTTGCCGGTAGCAGGGCCCACGCCCGAATGCTGCATGCTGCGGGCATCCTGAATGCGGAGGAAACAAGCTCTCTGCTCGGCGCCCTCGACGTGATCCTCGAGCAGCATCGGCGTGGTGAGTTCACGATTCAGCGCGAGGACGAGGACGTCCATACTGCCATCGAGCGGAGTCTCGTCGAGCAGGTGGGTGATGCAGGCAAGAAGATCCACACCGGCCGCAGCCGCAACGACCAGGTGCTGACGGACCTGCGTCTCTGGCAGAGAACGGCGGTCGAGGAAGCGACTGCAGCTGTACAGCAAGCCGCCACCGCTTTTGACGGCCTCGCCGAGCGTTGGGGAGACATCCCGCTGCCTGGCTACACCCACCTGCAGCGGGCCATGCCGTCTAGCGTGGGCGCCTGGGCGCGGGCCTATGCCGGCCTGTTGCGCGACAACCTGGCGACCCTTCGTGCTGCGGGGGAGTTGGTGTCGTCATCGCCACTCGGCTCGGCGGCTGGCTATGGCGTTCCCGAAGTGCTCGGCCTGGACCGTCGGCAGACCGCCGATGAGTTGGGGTTTTCCCGGGTCCAGGAGCCTGCCGAAGCCTGTCAGCCTTCGCGGGGTAAGGCAGAGGCAGCGCTGCTTTTCTCCCTGAGCCAGGTGGCAGGAGACCTCAGCAAGTGCGCCTGGGACCTTTGCCTGTTCGTCACCACCGAGTTCGGTTTCTTCAAGCTGCCGGTCGAGTTCACCACGGGCTCCTCGATCATGCCGCAGAAGCGCAATCCCGACGTGCTCGAGTTGACTCGCGGTAAAGCCGCCGTCGTCCGCAGTGCCTTGCTCGAGGTAATGGAGATATCGACTCCACTACCTTCCGGGTACCACCGTGATCTGCAGTTGATCAAGGCGCCCCTGTTCCGGGGCTTCGACGTGACGATGTCGATGCTGGCCGTCATGTCCCTGGTGCTCGAGGGCCTGCAGGTCGATGAGGAGCGCTGCCGTGCCGCCATGAGCCGGGAGCTGTACGCGACCGAGGAGGCCTGCCGATTGGTCCGCGACGGTGTGCCGTTTCGCGACGCGTACAAGCAGGTGGGTGCGGCCTACTCCGAGGAAGACCAGAACGACGAATAGCCCGGTCCGGCGCTGCGACCCGGGCGGCTGGAAGGGTTCTGGCGGTTCGGGGGTCTTACTCGCGGATGGAGTAAGGCAGCAGCGCCAGGTGCCGGGCACGCTTGATCGCTACCGTGACCCTGCGTTGTTCCTTGGCACTCAGTCCTGTGCGACGTCGCGGCACGATCTTGGCGCTGTCACTGAGGAAGCGCTTGAGACTCTTGACGTCCTTGTAGTCGACCTGCAGGTCGGGCTTCCGGGGTCGAGTTCGTTGTTCTGACATGTGACCTCCGCCTGGACCCGGGTAACTGGGATTGGCCCATGGCCGGCGGAATGTAGTCGAGGTCTGCCGTGAAGGCAAGCGCTCAGTGTTTCGCGGGCACATTGGCCGGGACATTGTCGATTTTCCTGAATGCCACGAGCTGGGCTTCGTCCGAAGCAGTAGAGGGCCGGACCTGCCGCAGTCGACACCTTCTTGTTGACCCTTGCGGCGCACTCCGTCGGTCCTACTGGAGAGGTCTGGACCATGCCTGTACGACTGCAAAACGACCGTGAGCTCCTGGAACTCTATCGACAGGGTGATGAGAGCGCTTTTGAGGTGCTGTATCGGCGCTACCGGCGTCGACTGTGGGGAATGGCTCGCAAGATGGGTTCTGATCTGCAGCAGGCTGAAGACATCCTGGTCGAAGCACTGGCTGCGGTCGCTATTCAGGCTCGTCGAGGAGCGATCCGAGGTTCGTTCATCGGCTACGCGCTGACTGCGGTGCACCACCGAGGCCTGCATGTCCTGGAGCGCCGCAATGAGCGCTGGGGGCGGGCGATCCAACCGCTTAGCATGAGCATGACCGCCTCGGGACCCAGTCCAGAGGATGCGACCATGAACTCCTGGGTGCGCAGTGAGGTTGCCGAGGCCCTCGGCGCGCTCTCCGAGCAGAGTAGTACCGCGGTGTACCTGGTGGACTGCCAGGGACTGACCTACCGCGAGGCTGCCGAGGCGATGTCCTGCTCCGAAGCCACCGTCAAGCGCCGTTTGCGCAGCGCGCGCCGCGAACTGGCAATTCGTCTCAAACACCTGGCTCCCCGGGACTACGTGGAGGAAGAGGACTGTGGACTGTAATCACTTTCTCCTGTGGATTTGGGAGGTGCTTGAGGCACCAGCGACATTGTCTGACGGTTTCGCCAACCACCTGGGCGGTTGTCCGTCCTGTCGAGACGAGTACGCCGCCCGACGGCGACTCGACCAGGAGCTGAAGAGCTTGCGTGTCGGCGGCCACGACGAGCCCTCAGAAGCGATCAACAGGCGGGTGTTGTCTGGCGTCGGTGCGGCTCATCGTCCGGGTCCTATCGCTGCCCAGCGGTCCCTGGGAATCGTGCCGGATGGGGGCGAACCGGGGCAGGCAATGGGGGAGGCTCGTGACTGGCGGTTTCGTTCCACTCTTCGCGAGATCTCGCCGCTGCTCGCGCTGGCTGCAGCTCTCTGTGCGGCCCTCGTGCTGGGCTTCTCCCTGGGCCAGTCGACAGTGCTCCAGTCGGCCTCGCAGGTCGCTCCGGCATCGTGGCAGTTGCCGCCCCGTAGTCACCGGGTAGGACTCTCGGAACGGGCCCTCGAGGACCTCGAACAAGGCAACACCTATATGCTGATCGGTCCGAGGGGAGGTCCCTACCAGGTAATTGACGTGACTACGTGGGACCAGGCCGAATCTGTGGGGCCGACCGTCGCTGGTCGTGACGAGCTGGTACTTGCAGTCGGACCCGCCGGTGGCTGGAGTCGGGGCAAGACCCTGGTGCTCGCCGACCTCGCCGGTGCCGGCGCAGAGATCCTCGCGCGGCGCGCGCTTACGCCCTGATCTCGGGCACAATGGTCGTCTGGACGGGTACACCGTGCAGCGCAGGAGCTGCGTGATGCTCTGCACCCTGCCGGGACGAGGAGCAGCCCTTGACCGACACTTCCCAGCAAGCGGACCGCGACGCGGAACTTGCCCTGTTGCGCGAGACCAACACGCGGTTGGATCGCAAGATTTTCGACCTGAGCGCGTTGCTCAAGGCTGGTGAGGCACTCCACGACGAACTCGAAGTGGATGCACTGTGCAAGCTGCTGGTGGCGATGTGCCGGGAGAGGGCGCAGGTCGATTGCCTGTGTGTCCTGCTCCACGACCCCGATGTCGGCCGAGTCAAGGTCGCTGTGGCGGAGGGGCTGCCGGACGACGTACTCGAGACCTCGTTTCCCGCCGAGGATGGAATCCTCTGGCGTCTATTGGCCGCTGGCGAGGCCTTCTCGGTGGTCGACCTCCGTGGCGAGCCCCGCTTCCCGAAGCTGTTTGGTGCCAATGACCTCAAGCGTCTCGAAAGCCAGGTGTGGATCCCACTGGTCATGCCCGGAGATGTCATCGGCGTTCTGTCCGTTGGTAGGGATCGGGATGGAAAGCGGGTTCCTGATGCCGTCTTGCCGTTCCTCGCGTCGCTGGCCAGCCAGGCTGCAGTAGCCATCAACACAGCACGCCTGTACCAGCGTATCGCCGTCGCGCGCTCCAAGCTCGACCGCTCTCTGCACCAACTGTCCCTGCTGTTCGATGTGACTCGCGCCCTCGGTGCTGTGTCCGACCTGACCAGCCTGTTGCGCCTCATCCTGGAACGGGCAATTGCTGCCGTCGAGGCAGAGAAGGGCTCGCTGATGTTGCTGGACGAGGCCCAGGATGCCTTGGTTGTGCGGGTTGTCTTTGGACTGCCGGACAAGGAGATCGAGCGCAAGATCAACGACGGTGAAGTCGAGTGTCGGCGTTTCAAGCGCGGTGAAGGAGTTGCTGGCTGGGTCCTGGAGTCTGGTGAGACGCTTCGGGTGAACAATACCGAGCACGAGAACAACTTTACCGACGCCGAGAGTTCCCATGTCCAGTCCATCCTGTGCGTCCCGCTAACGGTCGATGATGAGGCCATCGGTGTCATCAACATCACCAACCGAAAGGGAGACGGCGACTTCGGTGCAGAGGACGAGGAAATTCTCGGTGCACTCGCCGACCAGGCCGCGGTTGCTATCGCTCGGGCCAGGCTCTATGAGGCTGCGATCACCGACGGACTGACTGGTCTTTACGTGCGGCGCTTCGCGCTGCACCGTCTGCGCGAAGAGGTTCGCCGTGCTCGCCGGTACGGAAACGAGTTGTCGGTGGTCATGTGCGACATTGATCACTTCAAGGTCGTAAACGACACCTGGGGCCACCCTGTGGGAGACCGGGTGCTCGTCAAGGTCGCCGAGATCATCAGCGGCCAGCTACGTATCGAAGTGGATGTAGCCGGACGTTATGGTGGCGAGGAGTTCCTGCTCGTGCTGCCGCAGACTCGGCTTGCCTCGGGAGTCATTGCTGCGGAGCGGATCCGCGCAGCGATCCAGGCGATTGAAATCGATCTTTCGTCCGGGGAGACACTGCAGGTGACGATGAGCTTCGGCCTGGCGCAACTGGACCTGCAGGGTGGCGAGGACCTCGAAGAATTGATCGCCCGTGCTGATGCGGCGATGTACGAGTCCAAGGAGGGCGGTCGCAACCGGGTTACCGCCTACGCCTCGCCGAATTCTGAGGGGGACTCGGCTTCGCAGGGTGAGGGATACAGTCAGGGTGGCGATACCCTGCGCAAGTTGCGGACCCTACGTGCCGAGGTGGTCGAGCGTAGCGTGCAGGGGCAAGGCCGGTCGGGGGAGAACGAAGACTGAGGCGACTCGGATTTCAATCCTCGAGTGTGCTCAGCCATTGGGCGAAGGTCTTTCTCGCGACGAGTTCCTGGAGCCGCTTCCTGGTCTGCTCGACGCTGAGTTCGTAGAAGGTGTCCAGCAAGCCGAGGGAGTCGAGGAGTTCGCGCAGACTGTCATGGTCTTCGTGGGCCAGCAGGGTGCTGAGCCAGCCGTCTAGCTCTGCCCTGGATTCGGGTCGGTCGAGCCAGGCGCCCAGGCTCCGGCGCAGGACGTCCGCCCCGGCCTCGATGTTGCTGCGCTCCATCTCGCCGGCGATCTGGGCACCGGTGAGTTCCCACAGGCCTGTCAGGAGACCCTGGCGTAGGGCGGCCTGTTCGTCGGCACGTGAGTCATCGCAGAGGTAGTCGGTGAGTTCGCGGATGACCGAGGAGATCGCGCTGTCGGCGAACTCGGCGGCGCGGCTTTCGAGCTGTCGCTCGACTCCGTCCGAGACCGCCGAGGCCAGGTCGCCGGCGAGATCACCGATGCCACCTGTCCGGCTGCGAGCCCGACGTCCCAGGCCACTGAGCCCTTTGCCCAGCCGACTCCCGGCAACGGGAGTCCGCAAGCGCTTGCCGAAGCCGACCAGGGTGTCGACCAGGAGCTCGCGGACCAACTGCCGGAACGCCGGTCGGTCGAGCAGAGCAAGCAGTAGCTCCCGGTTGGCGGCGAAGGGCTGCGCGACCCACTCGTCGATGCCGACCCGAAGCTCGGTCGGCAGAGCCTCGCCCAGGGGTTCAGTCTGCGACTGTAGCGTCGCTACGAGCCTGTCCCACTGGTCGCGGATGCCGGCGTGGGCCTGGTCGCTTTGTTGCCAGGCGCTCAGAGCTTTGTGGAGCAATTCAGCAGACTGTTCGGCGTCGACCAGGTCGCTCAGCGGCCGATCAAAGGCGTCATCGACGATCAGTTCTGCCAGGGCTGCTAGAGGTCCGTTTTCGCTGTCGTCCCGCAGCTTCTCCAGCAGCGTCGCGCTGCCCTTTGGCTTGCCCTTGTTCGCCACTTACAGGGGGATATTGCCGTGCTTGCGTGCTGGGTTGGTTGCGCGCTTGTTGCGGAGCATTCGCAGGGAGGACACCAGCTCTTTGCGGCTGTCTGCCGGATTGATTACCCGGTCGATGTAGCCCAACTCGGCTGCCTTGTAGGGATTGTTGAAGGTGGCCTCGTAGTCAGCGATCAACTCCTTGCGCCGCTGCTCCGGTTGTTCGGCATCTGCCAGTTGCTTCCTGAAGATGAGGCTCACTGCGCCCTCGGCCCCCATCACGGCGATCTCAGCAGTCGGCCAGGCCAGGTTGATGTCGGCACGAATGTGCTTGCTGTTCATTACGTCGTAGGCGCCACCGTAGGCCTTGCGGGTGATCAGGGTCACTTTCGGGACCGTCGCCTCGGCAAAAGCGTACAGGAGCTTGGCGCCATGCTTGATGATGCCGCCCCACTCCTGCTGGGATCCCGGCAGGAAGCCCGGTACGTCGACCAGTGTCAGCAGCGGAATGTTGAAGGCATCGCAGAAGCGCACAAAACGAGCTCCCTTGAGCGAGGCGTTGATGTCCAGGCAGCCGGCCAGGTGTCCCGGTTGGTTCGCAATGACACCTACAGTTGCCCCATCGAGGCGCGAAAATCCAACCACGATGTTCTGAGCATAGTTTTCGTGAACCTCGAGGAAGTATCTGTCGTCAGCAATACTGTTAATCACCGTTCGAATGTCATACGGCTTGTTTGGATTTCCTGGCACAGCCGACAGCAGTTCGTCGTTGCTTCGATTCCAGGGGTCATCTGTGGCGCGCGTTGGCGGGTTCTCGACGTTATTGGCAGGAAGAAAGGATAGGAGCTCGCGAAGTAGCGCTATGCACGTGGGCTCGTCGGGTACAGAGAAGTGGCAGACTCCGCTCTTGCTGCTGTGCGCTTCGGCGCCGCCCAGGCTCTCCTTGTCGATCTCCTCGTGGGTCACGGTCTTGATGACATCGGGGCCGGTCACGAACATGTACGAGGTGTCCTGCACCATGGCGATGAAGTCGGTAATGGCCGGGCTGTAGACAGCGCCTCCGGCGCAGGGCCCCATGATTGCCGAGATCTGCGGCACCACTCCGCTCGCGAGCGTGTTGCGTAGGAAAATGTCCGCGTAGCCGCCCAGGCTGACGACACCTTCCTGGATCCGCGCTCCCCCGGAGTCATTGAGGCCAATGATGGGTGCGCCGTTTTCCATGGCCAGGTCCATGACCTTGCAGATCTTTCGGGCGTAGGCGCCCGAAAGAGAGCCGCCAAAGATGGTGAAGTCCTGGGCAAAGACGAACACCGTGCGACCGTCGACCAGTCCATAGCCGGTGACCACGCCGTCACCGAGGAAGCGGTGCTCCTGCATGTCGAAGTCACGGCACTGGTGCATCACGAAGGCATCCAGCTCCACGAAGCTATCGGGATCCAGGAGCAGGTCGATGCGCTCTCGGGCGCAGAGCTTGCCAGCTGCATGCTGCTTCTCTACCCGAGCTGCGCCGCCACCGGCTTCTGCCCGTTGTTGCATCTCCTCGAGAAGTGCTTGTTTCTCCTCGTGGACCGGGTCAGCGCTAGTACTCAACGTGGGCTCCGGGCTGGGATTGTCTTCGGGCTGGGAGGGCGGGCACGTGATGCCCCTGTCCATCCGGCCCGTGCCGTGCATGTTAGTTGGAGGGCGAGGCATATTACCCCCGTCCGGGGAGCCCTCGTCAATGAAACCGCGACGTATCCACTCGCGGCTATATACTGGCGCGGCTCAGGACCCGACTTTGCTGCTGTGTGGCCCGAGGGCAACGGACAGGAAAGGATGCATGGAGTTTTAATGACTGCTCGAAACCAACTCCCTGGAGCCGCTCGTAGGGGCATTGCTGTGTTGGCGGCCCTTGCCTTTTGTGCCTGTGGACCTTCCATCGGTGACGACGATGACAGCACGCCCCCGGTCGAGGGACGCGTCACTGTTCAGCCGGGTGGGCTCATCTTCGACACCATCCAGGAAGCCATCGATGCGGCCGCAGAAGGCGCCACGATTACGGTGTCAGCCGGTGTTTACGAGGAGAGCCTCGACATCAACAAGGCGTTGACGCTGAGCGGTGAGAATTCCGCGGCGACCCTGGTTACAGGTGCCGGCGGCGGTACGATCGTCCAGATTGATCAGGCCAGCGGTCCAGTCCAGATCAACGGCCTGGCCCTGGTCGCTCCGGCGGATGAGCCGGGCACCATTCGTGGCATGCGCATCACCGAGTCCGCCGATGTCCTGCTGCATGACCTGCTGCTCGGCTTCGATGATCGCGGTGCTAGCGGCGAGTGCGTGCACGGGCTGGTCGGAATCGAGGTGTCTTCGTCGGTGGTGACCATCTCGGAGACCGATATCTACTGCGTCGGCTTCAGCAGTGACACGGGGGGGGCAGGCATCCTCTCACAGACCAGCAGTGACCTGACTGTCGTCGACTCGAGCATCGGTGCGGTCGGTTCGTTCGGTATCCGCTCTCTGACCTCGGCTCTTACCCTCTCAGACACCTCGATCTCCTCGGTCAACAGGCCGCCTAGTGCGGAGCAGTACGAGTCAGACGGCACAGCGGTCTTCATTGAGCAGACCACCCAGGAAGTGGTGCTGGACCGGGTCTCCATCTCCGGTGGCTCCTTTGTCGGCGTCTGGATGGAGGGCCCAACTCTGACGGTGACCGATTCAGAGTTCAGTAGCTTCCCCTACGGGGTCTACCTGCCTGGCGACAGCGCCATTGCCTCCGGTCGCCAGTTGACCGTGACCGGCAGCAGCTTCAGCGACATCATGCAGGAGGCAATCCTATCGGTTGCTTCGAGCACCGTGACGGGCTCGACCTTCCGCACCAATGGCTTGCTGGTCGACCCAAATACCGGCCCTGCCTACAGCGGCGTCCGAGTGATTGCTCCGCAAGGAGATGTGGTCGTGACCGGCAACGTGTTCGAGAACCTCGGCGTGCGCGGCGTCACAGCCGTCGGCAACAACGATGGCAACGTTGCCAATGTCACGGTCAGCTACAACACCGTCACCGGGATAGCCGCCGGCAATGGGCTGCTGATCTCCGATGCTGACAACGTGGTGATGGAAGAGAACATCATCGCGGACATCGACCATGCTTACTTCGATGATGCCGGCGGCTCGGGCGCCGGCTCGATCACCAACGGCTTTGGAATGGCGTGCTTCCGCGTCACTTCGTGCACCCTCAGCGGGAATGATGTGTCTGGCGCCGAGTTCGCCAACATGGTGATCGTTACCTCGAATTTCAGTTCGACCAACGACGTCCTCCATGATGGCTTGGGACGCGGGCTCCAGGCCGAGTCGAGCCAGGGCACCATCACCAACGGCACCTTCGAGGACAACCGCGGCGTCGGCCTGGTGATGATCAGTTCCACGGTTCAGGGCACCGGCGGTGTGTTTCGGCGGACCTTGCGCGGACCTTCCTTCCTGGATGTCGACGGAGTGGACGACCCGCCCCCCGAAGAGATGACCTACCTGCAGGGTGGCCGTGCCATCGAGAGCCTTGCCAGTGGCGGGAATGCGTTCCTGTCCTGGAGCGACGGGGTGTTCGAGGACAACATCGCCGGAGCTGTGTACAGCAGCGGAGGTCAGATTGAGTTCACCAACAATCGCCTGACGATGAACGGCTACGATGATGTCGAGACCGGAATGAGCGGAGGTGCCGCGATTGTGGTCAGCGGAGCCGATGAGCTGGCTCTTAGCGGGCCACTGATCGACGGCAACATCGTGGACGGCTGCGGGGGGGCATGGGCCGTGTCTGTGAGCCAGGCGCCCGGTGCTCGGGTTCAGAACAACACGGTGTGCGGCGGCACCACCGCCGGCATCTACATGACCCGTTCCGATGGAGCTCTGGTGGCCGGTAATTCCCTGGGTAGTTCGAGCGATGCCAGTGTGAGCCACTGTGACGATATCGACTGGACTTATGCGTTGTACCTCAACCAGACGGACCTGGCCGAGGTTGTCGCTGGCGTCACGATCTCTGACAACGAGATCACTCCTGCACAGGCCAGCTACGGCATGTACATCTCAGGCGTCGGCGCCTACCAGATCGAGGACAATCACGTGGTCGGTGGTACGACTGCGGGCATCAGTGCGTCGCTCTCCCTGCCCAGTGGCATGACCTGGGATGACGATAACGACGGGCAGGCCGAGTACCAGGGGGACTGCGACGACACCAACGCCGCCGTAGGTGGCGCCGGTGCCATCGAGATCCCGGATGACGGTCTCGACAATGACTGTGATGGCGTGACCGACGACGGCCTGTCCGCCACCGACAACGACGCTGACGGCCATAGCATCGCCGACGGTGACTGCAACGACGGCAACGCGGCTGTGTTTCCCGGGGCGGTCGAGGTGGTGGGTAACTTCTACGACGACAATTGCGATGGTTGGGCCGAGTTTGATGGCCCCTTCCCGGCTCCGACACTGACCCTGGAGGGAAATCTCATCGAGGACTCCAGTGATGGGATCCGGCTGCACGGAGCGACTCTGCTGATGCCCGCGGCTGAGGCTGGCGAGCCCGTCAACCGAGTCACCGGCGCTACGGCCGAGGGCATGTACCTGTCCACCTGGACCTGGTCGGGAACCCCTGCCAGCGTCCCGGCCACTGCGACCATCGGTGCCGACCACGTGATCGAGAACACCGGCAGTAGTTGCGTGCACCTGGCTGGGATCGGTACGTCCCTGCAGGTCGATGGGGTGACCCTGGGCCAGTGTGGGCACTGGGGTGTCTACCTGTCGGCCGACGGCACCGTGAATGCGACCGATGTCTTTGTCGACGAGCCCGGCTTCTCGGGGATTCGCACACTCGCAGGAGTGGCCACGATCGATGGATTCGAGGTCGATAGCCCGGGGAACAGCGGTTTCGAGTTCCTCGGCGGCTCCTTCGCGGGTTCCAACCTCGAGGTCAACGACGCTGGAGCGAACGCTGTCTACCTGGGCGGCGCTGTGGGTACGGTCGACGGGCTCGTGGCCAACTTTATGGCGGATGCCGGGGTCAACGCGATCTCGGGAATCATGACCCTCAGCAATTCCTCTGTTGGCGGGGCGGTGGGCGCTGGTGCTCGGGTTACCGGTGCGGAGTTGAGTCTGATCGGCGGCAGCATCAGCAGCAGCGGCCTGGCCGGTGTGGATGCAAGTGCCGGTGCGCTCGTCGTCAATGGTACGACGATCGAGAACAACTCCGGTGATGGTATCCAACTGTCCGGCGCCGTCACCGCTACGGTTGTGGATGCGGTCCTGTCTGGCAACGGTGCCTACGGACTCAGTTGCGATGGGGATCTTGGCGACCTCGCGACCTCGTCCGTTCACCTGGTGGCTTGTAGTTCTCAGTCCGCGGGAAATGCTTCGGGTGACTTCTCGCAGTTCAACGGCTGCGAGCTCGATGTCACTTGTAGCTTGACTCCTTCGGGTAACTGACGCCCGAGCCTCTTCGCAGTTCGGCTACGTGGCTCAGGCCCTCCGTTCCCCGTTGCACGAGGGTGGACCGGAACACCTGCGGTTGGCGCGGTGGTAACGACAGCGGTAGTCGGTCGATCCTGGCGGCCCGGAACTGGAAGAACCGGCTGCCTGCTTCTCCGTCGAAGTTCCACGGGCTCTCGATAGACTCTTTGGCGAGCGGGTCGAGCGCGACGACTGCCCCGCCTCGCCGTTCGTGCAACAGGCGAAGCTGCTTGTCTGCGATGGACGGGCTGGCAAAGAACTCCCCGGGCTCTATGAGCGTCTGCCCAACGGTGCTCGGTCGCATCGTTCCGCTGTCATGGTTGACCCTCAGTAGGACGGGTTGGGTGAAGTGTACGGAGTCACCCTGCCGGACTTCGAAGGGACCGAACTGCAGTAGCCCCTCGCGAAGTACCTCGAAGGTGTACAGAAAGGTCCGTTGAGCAAACTCGCGGCCGCCTTGCTCCCCGGTCGAGAAGCTTTCCTTGCGGCTGATGGGATGGATGAAGCCGCTCGGAAACGGGTTCTTTGGGCGCACTTCCACCTCTTCACGCGGCGCCATCAGGGGCCGGTTGAGCGCCACCACCGATAGCTTGAGATTTGCCGACTCGCCGACTGTCACCATGGGGCGGTCGATCTCTGCCAGCACATCTTTGTCGTCGCGCAAGAGAATGTTGGTCTTCACGTAATAGGCGAATCGGTGGTCGTCTTTGAGAGGCTGCAGGTCGGGGTCGTTCACCACGTCTTGCTTGGTGGGGACCCCTGAGCGCAGCGCAACCTGTAACCAACGGATGCCCTGGTCGATGTCTCCGTTTGCTGCGCTGCTGCAGGCGAGGTTGTAGGCGGATTGCCACAGCTGTGGGTCAATGCCCAGCCCCAGCCGGCCCTGCACGAGGGCCTCGGTGTACCGCCCTTGCAGGTGCAGAGCGCGAGCCAGCAGTGCCCGTAGGTGGGCGTCGTCCGGCCGTTCTGCGAGGAGGGCTCGCAACTCGGTCTCGGCCAGCCCAGTTCGTCCGTCACCGAGCATCTGCTGCGCTGCGTCGATGCGCTCGGCGAGCAGGAGATCCGTGTCCACCTCCGGCTCCGGGGCCGAGCAGCCCATCGCAAACAGTGCAGACAGGCCGAGTGCCAGCAGCATCGGCGCCAGGGCGATGATCCCGTGCATGCGCCCCGAGCGGTCTCCATCACGGCGAAAGGATTCGTAGCGATCGGCATCGCAGTAGCTGCAGCCGCCGACATCCTCGATGTTGCAGTCCTGGAGGCCCGCCCGCCGGAGTTGTCTGCGATTGGCCGAGCGCAGATTTACGTGTGGCCTGCCCCTGGGACCAGCGCGCAGCCCGAATTCCTGTTCGGACAGGCCACAATCGACCAGTCCTGCGACCACCTCGTCCCCGACCTCGAAACAACAGGGACCGATGCTGGGACCAATGGCGGCCTTCAAGCGGCGAGGCTCGACTCCCAGGGACACTCCTTCGCCCACGGCGGCACCGACAATGTCCAGAGCAGTGCCGCGCCAGCCCGCGTGCACTGCTGCGACCTCTGCACCTTCGGGATAACACAGCACCACCGGCACACAGTCCTCGACCCGGAAGGCAATGGCCAGGCCGGCGGACTCAGTCCACAGTCAGTCCCCCAGAGGCGCGGCCGCTCGTGCGTCGATGCGATGAACCTGGCGGCCGTGTTCCTGGCGGCCGCAGGTGACAGCGGCGGGCGGTGCGCTATCCCGCAGTGTGAACTCACAGCGGGCCAGGCGCTCATCACGCCAGGAAGGGGACTCCACGAGGGCTACTGTTCGACCCGACACGATTCAATGCTAACAAGCTCTCGGGATCAACTGCGGTGAGGTGTGGCGATGGCTGCCGTGAACCCGGTCTGGTAGGCGGATTCGGGCACCAATCAGCATTTGACAGCGCCGCGGGCGGCGCAGTACGGTGCCCGCCAACCACGGCCCCACCCCGGGCACGTGGCCCCGCAAGCATGAACCACAGGAGAACTTGAAGAATGCTCAGGAACAGTTGGAGAATCTTGGCCCTGGCCATCATGGTCGTAACGTCCTTTGCCGTGGCCTGTGGGCCGACGGGTGATGACGACGGCAGTGCGCCTGTAGAGCCCGATGCGCCGGTAATTACCGACCTCTCTCCGGGCCCGGGTGACAGTGACTTCTTCTACCAGGCCAGCCTCTGGGCCGAGTGGAACGTCGCCCCCGAGGGTGCGACCTACGAGTTGGCGATGGCAGGCGAAGCTGTCACCGGTACCACCGAGAGTGCCAGTTCCGGCCGAGTATTGAGTTTCACTCCCGACGCAGCCTTGGCGCCGGCAACTGCCTACACCAGCACCATCTCCTGGAACAGCCCCGACAGCCCGCTGGTCGTCGAGTTCCAGACCGGCCCCTACGGCAACGCCGTGGCGGATCAGAATGAGCTCGTCGGCAAGACCTACAACCTGGACCTGGTTTCTGCTGACTTTGTCGAGCCTCCCGGCGTCGGCCCCATTCTCCAGAGCCAGTTGGGCGACATCGCCATCTTGTTCTCTATCACCGAGGACTCCGACTTCAGCGTCAACGAGCTGCACATCCTCGGCGCAGTCGGCGACTCGGATGCAGGGGAAGTCAGCCAGGATTCCTGCTCCCAGACCCTCGGCTTCACCTCCGGTCCCGACGGTATCGTGGGTACCGCCGATGACGTCCCCGCAGCTTGGGATGATCCCAGCATGGTGATGGGCCCGACCAATCTCACGCTGACCTTCAGTGGCATCGAGGCGACGGTTCAGGATCTAAACATCACAGGCACTTTCCACCCCAGTCTCAGCGACATGCGCGGCGGCACCTTCTCCGGCCGCATCGACACCCGTCCGCTGGCGCCCGAGCTTGATCCTGAGGGTGGCAAGGACGCGATCTGCGAGCTGGTCTCTGAGACTGTAGGCGTGGAGTGCGAGGAGTGTGGCGGCGACAACCCCGGCCCCTACTGCCTCACCGTCTTTGCCGAGAACGTCAATGCCGATGAGATCCCTGGACTCTCGCTGGCGTCCCGCACCTGCGTGGACATCATCAGCGACTTCCTCAGCGACGCCGCAAGCTGCCCCGATGAGGCAGCTGCTTTCGACGAAGACGCTGACAAGGATGGCGTCCTCGACGGTACCTATCCAGGTTGCCCCGACTGGGAAGTGACTCCCTAGAGTTCAGCTTTCACCGGGCTGGTGCCCGGGCCCCAGGAAGTCCTCGCCGCTGGGTCGATCCCACGGACCTGGAGCGTCTACTGGCATGCCGGCGTGTTGCCTCAGTGTCTGAATGACGCCGAGCATCGGTTCGGGTGGCGCTAGTTGGAAGTGCACGTAGCGCTCGTCTCGTGGGTGGATGAATCCCAGGGTTGCTGCGTGCAGCATCTGGCCCCGGAGCGGCGCGAGCAGTTCGCGCAGTCCTGCGTCCTCGGGTAGGTGCCGGCTCTTCGTGCCTCCATAGACAGGGTCTCCGACCAGCGGGTGCTGTCGTTCCGAGAAGTGGACCCTGATCT
This sequence comes from uncultured Rickettsiales bacterium, assembly GCA_964490445.1. GTDB lineage: Bacteria > Myxococcota_A > UBA796 > UBA9615 > UBA9615 > UBA6601. Next base: position 17,858 of record CAZBDA010000021.1, read on the forward strand.
GGTGTGTCCGGCCGGTCTCGAGGGAGCACTCCACCAGCGCGACATCGCCGTAGTTTTCGAGAACACGGTAGTGGCTGACGGCGTGCTTGCCTCCTCGATCGACGCTCGCTATTTTTCTTCGGTCGTGTGGGCTGCGTCCCAAAGAGCTGGTGATCGTGCCCTCGACCGGTGCCGGGATTTTCCAGCACAACAGCGTGTAAATCCGATCCACGGAGTGTGCCCGGAACTGTTCGCCGAGGTGGTTGTGGCTGTGGTCGTTCTTCGCCACCACCAGCAGCCCAGAGGTGTCCTTGTCGATGCGGTGCACGATGCCCGGTCGCTCGACTCCATTGATGCCGCTCAGGCCTTCGACGTGAAACAGCAGGGCATTTACCAGCGTGCCATCGCGGTCGTGGGTGTTGGGGTGGACCACCATGCCCACAGCCTTGTTGACGATCACCAGGTCGTCGTCCTGGTAGACGATGTCCAGGGGGATGTCCTGTGCCGGAACGTCCAGTTTGGTGGGCTCGGGCACGGTGATGGTGACCTTGTCGCCGAAGTGAACCCGCTGCGAGCGACGACAGATGTCACCGTTGACGGTGGCGTGGCCCCCGTCGATGAGGTTTTGAAGGAACGAGCGGCTGTAGTCAGGCAGCAGGCGCGCTAGAAACTGATCGAGTCGAAGTCCATTCAGAGCGGCGCGTACTTCGAAGCTGCGTGTTTCTTCCGGGCGGGTCTTGCTGTCCATCGCTACCACCGCGTACGAGCGGCGTTCGGCGCTTCAGTCAGCCTGGAGGTTGGCGAGGTAGCGTTCGGCGGTGTGCCCATCGGATAGCTTCAACAGCCGGGAAATGTGTCCCAGGTAGCCCTTGAGATAGACCCGTGCCGGCAACTCTGTGCTGCAGTCATCTTCGATGTAGCCGAGCATCGCACGGCCAATTTTGGTGTGCGCAGCGATGTAGTAGAGGTCGAGGCCCAGCGCCTCGCGCACCTGCCGCAGGTACGCACCGTTCACTCCACCGCAGTCAACCTCGATTGCTTCCAACTCCTCGGATGACAGTGCCGCGTACTCGCGTGCCAGCACTGTACCGCCCGGGATGGCAGAGCGAACCGGGGCGCGCGGTCGTGGTGCGGGGCTGAGATCGCGTGCTGTTGAGCCCTCGTCGATGCCATTGCCGGAGCTGTAGTTCAGCGTTTTCAGTGACGGCGAGGTGACCTTGAGATCAGCTGAGCTCTCCGCGACGCTGCTGCCTTGAGCTTGAAATGAGTCGGGTGCCGGTACCGGCGAGAGTGCCGGGCTGCTGGAGCGCTGCGCCAGCGGCGCTGGGGTCCATGCTGGACGGTTGTGGGACGAGTTGCCGCGAGAGGCCTCGGAGACTTCGTCCAGGGAACTGAGCAGCATATCGGACGGCCCCGAGTCTGGTTCAGCTCGGTGAATGGACTCAGGCTGCTGCGCGTCACCAGCAGCTGCGGCATCGTCGCCGCCAAGAGAGATGCTGTCCTCTTCGAGATCCTCTGCGCGCTGCTCATTGTTACTGACAGCAACGGCCAAAGCTTCGATCGGGCTCGATCCGTCGAGGTTGTGAACCTCGTCGAAGAACACTTCGGGCCTGCGTGGAACGGCCATGTCGACGCGTCCGTTGCGGTGATAACGACGGTAATTGCCGGCGTGCTCAGGCTGGCTCAGGATTTGGAACGCTTCGTCGATCTTGGCGCTGATGGCTTCGGTCTCTTCCGGAGAATAGAGGCTGTGCACGGCCATTGAGTCCGGTCGGAAGCTCTGCCGAACCGTTCGGTAGGCCTTCTTGAGGTCCTCGCCGTTCGCCTCGGGCGAGAGATTGAGGATCTGGTAGTAGTCCTGGGTTACGAATTTCATGTCGTCCTCTCTCGCTCCATTGCGCTGCTGCGCTATCCGTCTGCTGCTCTCGATGCGGTCGCTCCCTGTAGATTCCACCGCCAGCTGCCGGGCTGTGGGACCTCGGTGTTGGAACTCATGCGTTCCAGGAACTCATCGATCTCTTCTTCAAGAAGTGCAGTGGTCATGCCCGGCAGCCTGACACTCAAGCGTCGGGCGCGGATCCAGCCTTCGTCCTGGTAGGGAACGACGGCACGGAAGCGCAGGTCGAGCCCCAGTCCGTGGCCGGCAGCCGTGACAAGGGCGTGGCCGACGTCGACATCGTCGGCGCGGCGTACCCTGTTGAGCATCAGGTGAATGGGCTGTTGGCCGACTTGAGCCGCGAGATCATCTGTCGGTAGGTCCGCCAGGCGCGCAACCGTACGCATCCAGGTGCCCGTGCGGCCGGCGCAACTGTCCCAGGCCTCGGCAAGGAGTAGTTGGGCGTCAGACAGGCCGTACCTGCGCGCCAACCACGGTGTGATTCGCCGCGCAAACACCCTGGCGAGCAGGCGTGCGGTTGCCTCGAGGGGGAGCCGCTCTGGAACCGCGATCAGTAGGGGGAAGTCGCTGGCAAGCCACAAGTCCAGGGCGTCGTCCTGGGCTCCCGAAGGAAGGTCCATGACAATCTGCTTGTGGGGGAGAGCCGCAAGACGCCCATGGAGGCTGCTGCAAGCGTCGCCAGACGGTGTGCCGGCGATTGGCGAGGAGCCCGCCAGTACCGAGAGGTCCTGGTGTGCGGGAGACTGTTCGGCGCGAAGCTGATGGCCGACTTGCCACAGTGCCGAGTCGGCGGTGGCCGGTAGCTCGAGCATCGAGCTGAGCATCGGGCCGGTCCAGTCGGCGTCGACCACGCAGCAGGTGAAACCGTTGTGCACAAGGCGGGAGCCGATCACTGCTGTCAGGAGCGAGCGACCCACGCCACCACTGCCAGAGGCGAGGGCCCAGGTTCGGCCACTGCGCTCGCTGCCCTCAGAGCCAGGCACGCGGAAACGAAGAGACGGGTTGAGGCCTCCCGGAGGAATCACAGGGCCTCGAAAGTTAGTCACCGAAAAATTCCCATAATGCAGATTCAGCAAGCAGCGTGCGTTTTAACGACAAGTATCAACAGCAAGGACTCACTATATAGACCACTATGGAGCTCTAGATGCAAGAACCTTCTTCGCTTCTGCATGTTTTTGTTTTAGCTGAGTAATTACAGTCTCTTCGGCGGGGTGAAAAATCCCGAGCCGGGTTGTTATCCACAGTCTGTGGACAAACTATGGGTAAGTCGTTATGGGAAAAACCGACGAGATCTGTCATCGCAATGAAATCACTTAGCTTTTTGCTCGAATTGGGGCCCACTCAGGTCGTTCTTCAGGCCTGAGGATTGCTGTGGACAGGGGCTCGCGGACCGGAGCCTGCAGGCTGGGCGCTACAGCGTGGCGGCGGTGACGTCGCTCAGGTCGTCGCTGTCGGCATGGTCGGGCAGTGGCTCCAGGGGCAGTCGCAGAGTGAAGCGACTGCCTTCACCGACGATGCTCTCGATCTCGATCTCGCCGTTGTGCTCGCGGATGATGCGCTCGCAGATGGGAAGTCCGAGACCGGTGCCGCTGGTCTTGGTGGTGAAGAACGGGATGAACAGCTGCCGGGCATCGCTCCTATCGATCCCGCAGCCCTCGTCATCGAGAATGATCTCCACGCAGCGCGGTGACGATACGCTGCCCCGCCGAATGCGGACCTCGTTCTTGAGTCCCGGTTGTCGAGTCCGCAACGAGGGCACTGGACTACTGACCTGCTGGCCTGCGCGCAGGCGGGTGCGGACGGTCAACTGGCCGCCTCGATTCGACATGGACTCGACCCCATTCAGGGCCAGGTTGATGACGACCTGTTTGAGCTTCTCCACGTCCATGGCTACGGCGGGGACGTCCTCGCCGGGGAGGTACTTCACCTCGATGTCGTGGGGCAGTCCCTGGGCCTCGAGCATCGACAGAACTCCGCCGATCAGGATGCCGGGGTCGGTCTCGTCTATGTGCATGTTCATCGGCCGTGCGTAGTCGAGAAACTGGCTGACCACGCCGTCGAGACGGTCGACTTCTTCGACGATGATGGCGCGGAACTCGTCATCGGGTCCGGGCTCGCCACGCGCCAGCAATTGAGTGGCTCCCTTGATCGCGCCGAGGGGATTGCGGATCTCGTGGGCGAGGCCCGCCGACATCTGCCCCAGTGCAGCCAGGCGATCACGCTCCTTCATGCGCTCGAAAGCTCGCGAGTTGTCGATGAGTACCGCGACCAGGTCGGCAATTTCGCTGAGTAGTCGCACTTCGGCCTCGGAGAAGCTGTTGCTGCCCGGTTGGATGCGCAGGTGCCAGAGGCCGATGATGGTGGTGCCGATCCTTAGCGGTAAGCAAAGCTCGGACTGTAGGGATTGCATCGTCGCAATCACCCCGTCCAGCCAGGCCGGCAGTACGGTGCCCGAGGTGCCAAGGTTTTCTGCTTCGAGTTCCTGCAGCAGGTACCAACTGCGGCCCTCTTCGAAGCCGTCGATGATGGGATGAGGAGGGACCATCGGCAGCAGGGCGTGTTCGGGCTCGCCTTCCCAGCGGCGCAGTCGGTAGCCGTCGCGGCCCTCGTCGTAAAGGTACAAAGAGGCGAGGTCGACCCGACCGGTGAACAGGATGCCGTCGAACAGGCTGTTGAGCAGGCTCTCCACTTCGATGAAGGTGGGCAGACGACGCTTCATTTCGCTCAGGGCATGCAGGTACTCGAAGCGTTCGCGGGCAAAGAACCGCTGTACGTACTTTTCCATCGCAATCTTGAGGGGCTCGTAGAGGATCAGGACCAGCGTGGAGGCGATGAGAATGTTGACGGCCTCTCCCGAGGCTCCGGTTTCCGGCCCGACAAGCCGGACCAGGACGCCGTAGACGCCGGTGAGCAGCAGAACCATGACGATGAACACGACGATTCTCGAGACGATTTCGTCGCGGTCGAGCAGTCGGCGGCGCAGGATCACCTGGCCGAGGAAGTAGATGTAGCCAGCTGTAGCGAGTGAGCCGACGGGCGGAAAGTTGATCTTGGTACCGTCGACGGGGTTCTGCAGGAGATTCCAGTCGTGGAATGCGATCTCCATGCCCATGGCGACGACTGCTGCTGAGCCGGTCCACATGAGGTAGTTGACGCGGCTACGATCGACGTCGCGTTCGAGTCTCCTGCTGAGGCGGAAGATCCAGATGATCTGAACCGCCAGGCCACCGAATACGATGATTCCGTTGCTGATGATGATGTAGGCACTGGCCTGGCTGGCAAGTGCGATGGCGACCATCTGGACGCCGCCCAGCGCGTACAGAATGGGCACGAAGTGCATGAACGGCGGGTTGTAGCGACGCAGCACCTGGCCGAATACCTGCAGAGAGGCGGGTGCCACCAGCAAGGCCGAGACGAGGAGGCCGAATCGCCACACGTTTTCCTTGCTCAAGATAAGGAAAAACAGGCACAGGAAGACGATGGATACGACGCCTGCCAGGAATGAATACTCCTGGTGTAGGCGGTCCTTTGGCCCTCGGATAAGGGTCGAGATGGCCATCGACAGGGCGATGAGCGCTGTGAACAGCGGGGCGACGGTCTCCACGGTCGAAGTGTACACTCGCAGCCGTCATGGGAACTCAAGCTGAGTTACGCAATCTGCCTGCCATTGACCGCCTGTTGGCTGACTCCTGCTGGATGGATGCTCCGAAGTTGCCACCGGTGGTACGGCGCGAGGCCTGCCGCGAGGTGATTGCCTCGCTGCGCGAAGGCCTGAGAAATGGGGCAGAGACGGCCCTGCCATCCGTTGCTGAGCTTGCCTCCCAGGCGCTTCAGAAGGCGCTCGCCGAGATACGTCCCGCGCTTTGTCGGGTGGTCAACGCGACCGGTGTGGTGCTGCACACGAACCTCGGCCGGGCGCCGCTGTCCGCTTCGGCCTTGCAGGCCCTGGTGGAGTGTGGCGGCGGCTACACCAACCTGGAGTTCGACCTCGATGCTGGCTCGCGTGATCACCGCAACATGCGCCTGGTCCCGTCCTTGTCGCGGGTGCTCGGGGTCGAAGATGTTGCGGTGGTCAACAACAACGCCGCCGCGGTCTACCTGAGCCTCTGTGCACTGGCCGGTGACGGCGCCGCTGTGGCCGTCTCGCGCGGTGAGTTGGTCGAGATCGGCGGTTCCTTTCGCATGCCGGACATCATGGCTGCGAGCGGCGCCCGGCTCATCGAGGTGGGTACCACCAATCGCACTCGCCTCGACGATTACCAGCGCGCGGTGGACGCTGGCGCGACCGTCCTGATGAAAGTGCATCGAAGCAACTTTGCGATGGTCGGGTTCACCGAGGAAGTGGCGCTTCGGGAGCTCGTTGAGCTCGCCCATGCCCACGACGCCATCGTGATCCATGACCTCGGTTCCGGACTGCTGCGCTCGACTCCGCAGCTGCGCGAAACCTGTGTCCGAGAGTCACTGGACGCTGGGGTTGACCTGGTCCTGTTTTCCGGGGACAAGCTCCTCGGCGGTCCGCAGGCGGGCCTGCTCGCCGGTCGAGCCGCGCTGCTCGAGCGCGTTCGGCGCCACCCGATGGCGCGCATGCTGCGGCCGGGCAAGCTCACCTTCCTGGCATTGGAAGCCACCCTGCTTGCGTGGGAGCGAGATCCTACCGGTGGGGAGGTGCTGGCCTCGCAGTTATGCCACCGTTCCGAGCAGGATCTCGCAGACAGCGCTGGGAGCCTCGCCAAAGCGATCCTTTCAGCTGGTTTCGAGGGGGGGCTGAAGGCTGAGGTTGTGGCGGTCCACAGTACGCCGGGTGGGGGGAGCTCTGCCCTGCTTCAGCTGCCCTCTTCGGCAGTGGCGCTGTCTTCGCCCGACTGCAGTGCTCAGAAGTTGGCGGAGCTGCTCCGGCAGGGCGAGCCCTCAGTGGTTGCGCGCATCGAGGATGGCCAGGTTCTGCTGGATGTGCGCACGCTGCTGGCCGGAGACCACGAGCGGATTCTCAGCGCCCTCAGACGGTTGAACTGAGCGTGTCCCGCCTGGCCTGCTCGCCCTTCCTGGCGAGCAGGTGGATGTTGATGGCGTTGATCACGAAGTGCATGAGGATTGGCGCGAGCAGCCCACCCTGGTGTTCGTAGAGAAGGCCCAGTCCGATGCCGGCCACAAAGGCAGAGGCTGTCCACCACAGCCACACTCTCTCGGTGCCGACATGGACAATTGCGAACAGGAAGGTCGCCGGCCAGAAGCCGAATTCCTCTTGTATGCAGCCGCGGAACACCAGCTCCTCGGCTACGGACGAGAACAGCGCCAGGAGAATCGCGTCGCGACCATTGTGGCCGGCCAGCAACAGGCTGACGCGGTAGCTTAGTTCCTTGATTCCCGGCACGGTCCGCGCAAGTAGCGAGGACAGGGCGACCCCGAGCCCGCCGAGCCCGCAGCCTGCCAGCACGGCCATGGAAAGCTCGGCCTGCCCGTCGATTTGCCACCACTGTGGCGACAGTTGCCGCAGCCAACCCCAGAGCAGCCCAGCGGCCAGCATCAGGCCGTAAAAGACTGCCGCGAGGGCTACCAGTCGGGGACGCCGACTCACCTGCACCTCATGGGTTGGTCAGCTGCTCGGAGACGTTGGTTCCGGCCAATTCGGTCCGCTCGCGACGCGGAGTGAGAATGCGTAAGCGGTTGTCGAGTTGCGGAAGCAGGGCTCGTGCGATCCGAGCTGCCTGGTCGGCGGCGCCGGCGCCACGAAATACAAATTCGAGGTCCCGACCTTCCTCGAACTCGAAGATGAGACGTTCTCCGCTTGGAAAGGGGGGCTTCTGTCCGGGTGGATAGTGGCGCCAATAGACCACTTTCACTGTTTCCAGCCGGAACTCGTGTGGAACGAACCAGCTGCTGCGAATGAGCCGGTCTTCGTGTAGGAGGTAGCGCTTGGGCCGCAGCAGGACCTGGTCGGCGATGAAGCTCGTCACGAACAGGGCGACGACCGGCCATCGCAGTTCGCCGAGCGGGAAGAGCACCAGCAGCGCCGCCGAACCGAGCGCAACGAAGCGGACGCAGTGGGCCCGAAAACGTTGGTTGGCCTCGACCAGTTGCAAGTGGATGGGCAATTCCAGCAGGGCCCGTGCGACGAAGCTGGGGTCGGCAACAGCGAGGCTTGATTCCAGTGGCGGGCCCTCGCGCCTGAACCAGCGAACCCCGAGTCCGGTGATTGCGGCACCCGCAAGGCCCCCGGCGAGGGACAGCAGCAGCCACACCGTATCGAGTTGGTCGATGAGTGCGAGCAGTGGCATCGCCAGTAGAGCGCCTCCGCCGACAACGAGTGCCGTGGCTTCCGTGCGATCTCCGTGCGTGGCGCCGTCCAGGCGAAGATGAGGTTGGTTCACTGGGACGAGATCTCTCGGCGGCGTGCCGCGCGGCGTGCCGCAAGGTGCTCCTCGATCAACTTCTCTACGGCTTCTCCCACTGATCGGCAGCTATTGCGAAACACCTCGATGCCCTGTTGGTGCGGGTCGGGCACATGCTCTTGGGTATCGGCGAGGTAGGTCCACAGGCCGATGATTCGGGGTGCGACTTCGGCGAACTGGGCAACGATGTGGTCGGCGTGGGCGGGTTCCATCACGACGATGTGATCTGCCCAGCGAAGCAGTTCCTCGCTGATGGGCTGGGAGCGGTGCCCGCGCATGTCCATGCCCAGCTCCCGCATCACGTCGATGGCATAGGCTCCGGCTTCGGCGCCGTTCCAGGCAGCGACCCCTGCAGAGCGGACATCAGCCGAGACAAATCGGTTCGCAAGGTGGTGCTCGGCCCAGGTCGCAGCGGTGGGTGAGCGGTTGATGTTTGCCGTGCAGACGAACAGGTAGCGGTTGGGACGGAGCGAGGTCACGGGGCGAGGATAGCAGCCTGCTACACTGTCCAACCCTCTACCAGATGAGTAGTGTCCTGTCGGCAGGACATGAGAGCGCAGGAACACGATGGGCATTCCCGATACCTTCGACAAAGAGGCCGTGAGTACCGTGATCGAGGAACTCCTCGAGATGGTCTGTCCTGACGCACATTTTGTCGATCGAAGGTACATGCGCCAGTTGATGTTGACTGCTGCGTTGGTCGCTCATGACCAGCCTGACCGCCTCAACCTGAAGATCATGAACCGCTCGTTGCGCGAACTCCGACGAGGCTTCAATAGCTTCGCTCCCTGGAGCGATGTGCAGAAAATCGCCTTGTTTGGTAGCGCCCGTTCCCCCAAGGGAAGCCTGCACTACGAGATGGCGGCGAAGTGCGCCGAGGGGCTGGTGGATGCTGGTTTCATGGTGGTGACTGGCGCCGGGCCGGGTGTAATGGAGGCGGCCAACAAGGGGGCCGGCCGCGAAAACTCCTTCGGTGTGAACATCATGTTGCCCTTTGAGCAGGAGGCCAACGAGTTCATCCGCGACGACCCGAAGCTGGTGAATTTCAAGTACTTCTTCACGCGCAAGGTGGTGTTCGTGAAGGAGACCGATGGCGTGATCCTGCTGCCCGGCGGCTTCGGCACCCAGGACGAGGGCTACGAAACCCTGACCCTGGTGCAAACGGGCAAGTGCGATCCCCGGCCCATCGTGATGCTCGAAGCCGAGGAAAGTACCTACTGGGATGAGTGGGATCGCTACTGTCGTAGCGCGCTCCTGGATCGCGGCCTGATCTCACCGGACGACCTCGACCTCTATACCATTGTCAACGACCCCCAGGAGGCCATCGACCACGTCACCCACTTCTATCGAAACTTCCACTCGATCCGCTACATCCACGGTGAGTTGGTGATTCGTATGCAGCACCGTCCGTCGGCGCGCCTCATCGAAGAGCTCAACGAGGAGTTTCGGGACATCATTACCGAGGGCGCCATCGCCGAGGCGGAGCCCGACCAGGTCGAGTCCGACGAGCCCGGAGTACTCGGCCTGCACCGCCTGCGGCTACGCTTCGACCAGAAGCACCTGGGCAAGCTTCGCCGCCTGATCAATCGGCTTAACGACAGCGTCAGCGACGAGCAGGCTCAGACCGGTCCACACTTCGGACCCGTGCATGTGGTCACCCCGGACACGGGGATCGACCAGGAGGACGATGACTAGCCTGCCGCCGGTCGAGTCGCTTCAGCCCGCCCTCTCTGGCGGTGTCCCAGCGCGTGTCCCCGATCCGCCGGACCTGCCCGATCCACCTGCCTACAAGCGCTGGTGGGCCTGGTGGCTGGGCAAGTCGCTCATCATCATCGCCAAGCAGAACCGCATCCTGGCGTGGCTGGCCTACTACATCGGGCTCGCGCCGGTTGCGCTGTGGATGCGTTGGACCAAGCAGGATCGTATTGACCGGGCAATCCGAGCCATCGGCGACACCGGCTGGAAGCCCAGAGAGCATCCCATCGACATCGACCCCGAGCGGGTTCGACGTCCGGTCTGAACACGGGGACAGTACAGCGAATGGCGACCTGGATCCTGGGAATTTCCTGCTTCTATCACGACGCAGCAGCGGCACTATTGCGCGATGGAGTGCTGGTAGCGGCGGCTTCTGAGGAGCGCTTTACCCGCATCAAGCACGACCCGGACTTCCCCACCCACGCGATCGCGTTCTGCCTGGGTGTTGCCGGCATCACGATCGACGAGGTCGACCACCTCGGCTTCTACGATAAGCCGATGCTCAAGCTCGAGCGGATTCTGCTCTCGCATCTGCAGAGCTTCCCCAACAGCAAGGAGCAGTTCCTGCGCGCGATCCCATCTTGGATGACCCAGAAGTTGCCGATTCGCAAGGTTGTCTCCCAGGAGTTGGGATGGCGTCGCAAGCCCGTCCTGTTCGCCGAGCACCACGTCAGCCACGGCGCGTCGTCGTTTTTCGCCAGTCCCTTCGAGGAGGCCGCCATCCTTACTGTCGACGGGGTCGGCGAGTGGGCCACAACGACCCAGGGCTACGGCAAAGCCAACAGCTTGGAGCTGTTCCACGAGATCCACTTCCCGCACTCGCTGGGCCTGCTCTATTCGACCGTTACCGGATATCTCGGCTTCAAGGTCAACTCGGGCGAGTACAAGGTCATGGGCCTCGCTCCCTACGGGCAGCCCAAATACGTCGACCAGGTTCGCAAGCTCCTCGATGTTGCCCCAGACGGCTCGTTCCGCCTGGACATGTCGTACTTCGACTTCGACTTCGGTATGCGCATGGCCAATGAGAAGTTCTTCGAGCTGTTCGGGCGGGGGCCCCGGGAGCCGGAAGGAGCTATGGAGGACTTCCACAAGGACGTCGCCCGCTCGTTGCAAGAGGTGCTCAACGAGGTGATGGTCCTGCAGGCTCGGGCTCTGCACGAGCGCACCGGCTCGAAGAACCTGTGCCTTGCCGGTGGCGTCGCTTTGAACTGTGTCGCCAACGGCCACGTGTTGCGGGAAACACCTTTCGAAAATGTGTTTACCCAGCCGGCTGCGGGGGATGCCGGCGGTGCCCTCGGAGTCGCCTTGTGGATTCACTGCATGGTGCTGGGCAACCCGAGGGCCTGGCGCATGGAATCGGCTGCCTGGGGACCGGCCTTCGAAGCCGACGACATCGAGTCTGTCCTGCAGCACTACGGTGCGCGTTTCAGCCGATTCGGCGACGAGGCAGAGCTTTGCGAGGCAACCGCCGGCCACATTGCCGAGGGCAAGGTGGTGGGCTGGTTCCAGGGGCGCATGGAATTCGGCCCGAGAGCGCTGGGCAATCGCAGCATTCTCGGCGATCCCCGAGTGGTCGACATGCGCGACCGCATCAACCTGAAGATCAAGTTCCGCGAGGGCTTCCGGCCCTTCGCACCGTCGGTGCTCGCGGAGAAAGCAGACGAGTGGTTCGATCTGCGCGGCCACCCGAGCCCCTTCATGCAGCTGGTGGCTGACGTGCTGCCGGACAAGCGCCAGGTGCCGGCGGTCACCCACGTGGACGGTAGCGCACGCATCCAGACCGTGGCCGGGGACCAGTGTCCTCTGTACCATCGCCTGCTCCGCAGTTTCGAGGCTCGAACCGGCTGTCCACTGGTGATCAACACGAGCTTCAACGTGCGGGGCGAGCCGATCGTGTGCACTCCGGAGGATGCTTTTAAGTGTTTCGTCCGCACCCACATGGACGTGCTCGTCCTGGGACCTTTTGTGCTGCTCAAGGAGCAGCAGGGGGAGTTCCCAGGCATCGAAGACGCTCGCACCTTGTTCCCCCTGGACTGATCGCCCAGGCCAGTGGCTGTCCGGGCGTAGCACGACCTGACACGACGAGACCATCGGGCTGCTAGACTCCCGCCATGTGGTTCATCGAGTTGATTCAAGACTTCTGGTTCTTCCTTAGAGAACGCAAGGCGTGGTGGATGACCCCGATCGCGCTGGTGCTGCTGATCCTGGTGGTATTGATCCTGGTCGGTGAGAAGGCCGCGGTCCTACCTTTCATCTACACCCTGTTCTGAGCGGGACTGGTGAACACGACGGGGGAAGCCGTGCCTTGGCGAAGACTCAGACTTACCTGGCTGCTGATCGGAGCACTGGCGCTCATTGCCTACGGTTGTGCCAGCAGTGGCTGGAACGACGATGACGTTTCCGACGATGATGATTCGGCCGCTGACGATGACGATGCCGGCGACGATGATGCCGGTGACGACGATGCCGGTGACGACGATGCCGGTGACGACGATGCCGGTGACGATGACGCATCCCTCGTGGATCTCGATGCTGCGACTGTTCCCGAGTTCCCGGACTGCACGGGCAACCAGGTCAGGTTCGTGCTCGGCGATGGCACTGAGATAGGGCCAGTCGATGGCCTGGATTCCTCGTCCTTCGCCAATCACACTCAGCAGTTCAAGATTCAGTTGGGCAGTAGCTCGCTGTGGACGGCCATCACGGGCCACGTCGAGGGAATGAACACGGGCGTACCGATTGCCTTCCAGTCCCCCGCGCAGTCGCCGGGAAACGCGGTCCTGCAGTCCTTTGTCGGAGCTTCTGACATCGGTGGCAGCGACCCTGCCCTGGCTGTTGCCTACGGAATGCAGGCATCGGGCCTCGACAAGAGAGTCGGTGGCTCCGTGGTGTTCGACTCGTTGCCTGAGGCTGGGCAGGTGACCAGCGGTACGTTCAGCGGGATCGTTCAGTGGTTCATCGGACCGCTGACGCCGAGGGTGGTCCTGCTCGGGGTAGCTGGTTGTTTTTCGGGCACTCTCGAAGCGACCGATGGTGGTGGTGGCGATGCCCCCTGAGGGCCTCGCCCGCATCACACCCCTGTTTCCTCGACCACTCTGCCTTGCTTGCCGAGGTGGGGCTGTAGTAGGACTTCTGCCAACGTGAGCGACAACCGTACCGGCTGGGGCGGGGTAGAGGAGCAAACAAGATGAGTGCTGGTTGGCGAATCACCCGTGGAGAGCAGCAGATTGCTGCCAGGGATGTAGCAGAACTCAAGTTGATGGCCGTGGGCGGCAAGATCCAGCCCGGTGACCTGGTGCAGGAGCCCGGTGGTACCTCGTGGAGTTACGCCATTGAGGTGCCCGAACTGGACGGCCTGATCAAGTCGGTCGAGGTGGATGAAAAGGATATCCCCCGGGCTGGTGGCAGTGGCGGCAGGCTGCTGCGTGTCATCCTGTTGCTCTGGGGCCTGGCAGTGCTCGGCGCTGGCTTCGGTGGACTGGCGTGGATGTGGAAGACGCCCCCCGAGTTGTTGATCGCTGATCGGGCAGTGGCTCTGGAGGCGACCAAGCTGAGCAGCCATGCGGGAGCGGAATCCGCCGAGGGCGTGGCCGTCGAGCAGTTCGAGATGCTCGAGATTCTCGATGCACAGGATGACTTCTTCGAGGTCGAGAAGGCGGATGGAACGTCCGGCTGGGTGTCCAATGGCGCGGTGAAACCCGTTGTGATGGCCCCAACACAGGGTATGGCTACTCAGTACTCCAACCTGCTCGGCCAACCGGATAGTAGCGCCGCCAAGGTCGGCGAGGTCAAGGCCAACGAGGTGGTGGAGTTGCTGCAGAAGAAGGGTGGCTTCTACCAGGTGAAGGCCGCCGCAGGCACTGGTTGGGTGGGCACTTCGCAGGTGCTGCCGGGCTACATGTTCAGCCAGGCGCTGCTGGAGCGTTATGACCCGAAGTTCAATCCTCGTGCCTACGTCAACATTGCGAATCGCTCCTGGACTCACAGCCAGGAGCCCGATCAGCCAGAGACCATGACCAACATGATCATGAAACTGGAAAACTTCACCCACTATGGAATGAGTTCGATCGTCTTGCGGATCACCTTCCTTGACGGCCAGGACAAGCTTGTTGGCACCGTAGACTACAAGGTGCCGGGGCTGCTGCCGCCGGCCGAGTCAGAGGGCGAGCCGGGCGAGCGATTCCTCGAGGGCATCGAGATCGATATCGTGACCGACGGTGAGAGTCACGCCAAGATCGAGACGTACAGTGCCGTAGCTCTGAGCCCTGCGGACTACAGCCGTCTCAAGGCCGGAGAAGAAGCGCGGCTCGCCGCCGAGGCGGAGGCCGCAGCCAAGTAGCCGCGGGTTACTGGCGCTCGAAGGCGCCCATGTCGAACCTGGGACTGCCGTCGCCGTCGCCGTCTACAGGCCTGCTGTTGCCGAGGAAGTCGGTGGTGACCCCGTAGACCGCGGTGTTGAGCCCGCTGTCCAGACACGGTGAGTTCGACTGCAGTGCGAAGTCGTCGTTGCTCAGGTCGCCGTCATTGCTGAAGGTCACGAACAGTGGGTCAGTGCTGATGTTGCCGGCGATGCCGGTCGAGTCGGCGAGCCCAGCGTAATTGCTACCGTTGCCGAACACATCGTTGGCGAGCAGTGAGAATGGCAGGGACGTGTTGCTGCGTATTCCTTCGCCGTTGCTGACGATGATGTTGTTGGCGACCGTGGGCATCGCAAAGGTGGTGCCGCAGCAGACGAACACGTACAGCCCGGTCGAGCCGTTGCCGACGATGGTGTTGTTGACCAGCACCGAGGCGTTGTAGTGCGAGGACATCACGCCGTGCCCGGTGTTGTTCACGACCAGGTTGTTGCGGAAGGTGTTCACCGAGTCGCCGGTGAGGCGGACCCCCGAGCCGTTGTTGCTGGCGTCGTTGTCGTGGAACAGGTTGCCGTCGATGATGTTGGCGCCCCCTTCGGTGCAAAGGCCGCCGCCGTCTCCTGAGCCGCCGCCGGCGTTGTTGTCCTCGAAGGTGCAGTCATGGACGAAGACCTCGGACTCACCGATGTGTGCTCCGCCGCCGCCGTTGTTGTCGGCGAGCGCCGTGTTGCCAATGATCGAGGTGTCGAGCAGTTGGCCTTCGGAGAAGGTCATGATGATGCCGCCACCCTTGCCCGAGACGGTCATGTCGTGGATGACGCAGTTGTCGATTGTCGGGTCCGAGTTCTTGACGAAGATACCGCCGCCATGGGAACGGCCCGGCGGGTCGACGAACATGCCGGCAATGCTGTCGTCGACGGTGCCGACGCCACCGGTGATGTCGAAGCCCTCGAGGCTCGTGGCTGTGTTCTCGCCGCTGTTGATGGTCACCACGGAGCTCGTGCCAGTACCCACCAGGAAGGTCTGGCCGGGCCCGTCGGCCGAGCGCACCGTGATGCTCTGGCCGCCGAAATTGATGTCCTCGTTGTAGGTGCCGGCCGCCACCTCGACGGTGTCACAGGAGCCGTGGTTGTCGATGCCGTCCTGGACGGTGACGAAGGGTTCCTCGAAGATGCCGACGCTGCTACCGCTGTGGCTGCCATCGACGTAGACCGGGCAGCCATCCACGCAGTTCGCCGTGCCGTCTCCATCCTGATCGGGGAAGCCGTTGTCCGCTGTGCCGTCACAGTCCTGGTCAATGCCGTCGCACAACTCCGCTGTGCCCGGGTTGATGGCGCTGCCGGTGGTCGAGTCGTCGCAGTCTCCGCCGCCGCAGGCCACCGGGTAGTAGCCATCGCCGTCTTCGTCGAGGTCGTCGCTGATGCCGTTGCAGTCGTTGTCCTGGCCGTCACAGGTCTCAGTCGCTCCCGGGTACACGGCCGCGTCTCCCTCCTGGCAGTCGCCGTTGCAGGCCGATAAACCGTCGCCGTCGCTATCGATCTCGGTGCCTGGAACAATGCTGTCGCAGTTGTCGTCCTGACCGTTGCAGGACTCCAGTGCAGTCGGATACACGGTAGCGTCGCTGTCTTCGCAGTCTCCCTGGCACACAGCCCAGCCGTCGCCATCGTTGTCCGACTCCGTGGCACCGGGCGCGCCGTCGCAGTCGTTGTCGAGCAGGTCACACAACTCGGGTGCACCGGGGTAGGAGTTGGGCTGCAGGTCGAGACAGTCGCCGCCACACTCGGTGAAGCCGTCGCCATCGTTGTCGAACTCGTCCCCGCCGACCAGCCCATCGCAGTCGCTGTCGATGCCGTCGCAGCCTTCCGCAGCTCCCGGGTAGACAGTTGCTTCGCTGGGTTGGCAGTCGCCGTCGCAGGCGGTCACTCCGTCTCCATCGCCGTCGATTTCATCGGCCCCCGGGCTGCCGTCACAGTCGTCGTCGATGCCGTTGCACAGCTCAGGCGCCAGTGGGCTTACCGTTGCGGAGCTGTCGTCGCAGTCACCGGCACAGGTGGCAACCCCGTCGCCGTCCAGGTCGAGTTCGTCGGCGCCTGGGCCGCCGCTGCAGTCGTCGTCGATGCCGTTGCATTGCTCGGTAGCTCCCGGAGCGATGCTGGCCTCGCCGTCATCGCAGTCGCCGCCACACTCGGCCAGCCCGTCTCCATCGTTGTCTATCTCCGAGGCGGGAACACTGAGATCGCAGTTGTTGTCGATGCCGTCACAGATCTCGGTTGCCAGCGGCGAGATGTCTGCCGAGTTGTCATTGCAGTCGCCGTCGCAGGCGAGCACTCCGTCGCCGTCGAGGTCGTGCTCGAAGCTGGGCAGCAAGCCGTTGCAGTCGTTGTCCTCGCCGTCGCAGATCTCGACAGCACCAGGATGGGAATCCGCCTGTTCGTCGTCGCAGTCGCCCTCGCACGGCGCGACTCCATCGCTGTCACCGTCGATCTCGTCGCTACCGAGGTTGCCGTCGCAGTCGCTGTCCAGCAGGTCGCAGCCTTCTTCAGCGGCTGGGTTGATGGAGGGGAGCGTGTCGTCACAGTCGCCGGCGCAGGGACTGAAACCGTCCTTGTCGTTGTCCCATCCCTCATCCACCTGCTCGTTGCAGTTGTTGTCGAGGCTGTCGCACAGTTCGGGGGCGTCGTCGAAGATGTCGGCGTTGCTGTCATCACAGTCGCCCAGGCACGGACTGAAGCCGTCGCCGTCTTCGTCGACTGTCAGCCCTTCGTCGACGATGCCGTCGCAGTTGTTGTCGATGTCATCGCCGCACACGTCGACCGCGCCGGGATGGATGCTGGGGTCGGTGTCATCGCAATCGTCGCCGCCGGTCTCGTGGTCTACGAAACCGTCTCCGTCGGCGTCGACGCCTTCACCGAGTACGCCGACCCCGGCAAGGGTGATGGCAATGTCGGGGACGGGCTCGGCGTCTGCAGATTCGCCGCCGTCGCCACCACTGGCCGCGACGTAATCGAGGTGAGCGGCGGAGATCGTCGCGATGGCCTCGTCCGCTCCCAGGTCTTCGGGGCGGTAGTGGATCAGGATTGTCAGGCTGCCGTTGGGCAGGACCTCGACGGGCCAGTCGTCACCGTCTGCGGCGAAGGCGGCTGCAGATGCGCCGCTGAAGGTCGGCCCTTCGATGCGAGCACCACCGGATCCGTGATTCGAGATCGTGATGTCCAGAGGTACTGACTCGCCTACGGGGACTTCACCGAAGTCGAGGCTGTCGGTGCTGGTAGTCAGCGCTGCCGGGCCGCTGTCGGAGCAGCCCAGGCCGAGCGCTGCGGCGAGGCAGGCGCCCGCAAGTTGGTGGAGCACACCGTTGCAGCGGGGTGCGAGTCTTGCCAAGGAGCCTGAATGGTGGCGTCGCATAGGCTGTCAGTCTACCCTTTCGGCATGACTGTTCGGCAAATACCGGCGTCCCGGGGAGGGGGCGGCATCCTCTCGGAAGCCGCGCGGTGCACCTCACCGCGCAGCATGCTCGTGCTGCTCCTGCTGCTGTGTCCGGCAAGTTGTTATGACTCAAGCCTGGGCCTGAACGGAGGCTCCGGCGGACCCGGCAGTGGTGACCGCTGCAACACTCGCCCTGCCGCCCACGAGGTGTTGATGTACATGACGGTGAAACTGGCGCCTTGGGGGGTATCCGGACGACTCTGCCTATTTTGATGACACGGTCGACGACAGTGGTGATGACGACAGCACAGGTGACGACGACGACACCGGAGACGACGACACGTCTGGTGATGACGACACGTCCGGTGACGACGACACCACAGGAGATGACGACACCACAGGTTCGTTCAGTGTTTCGGGGATCAACCCTTCAGTCGGCTCGACCGTGGGCGGTTATCCCGTAGACATCGAGTTCGTCGGCGACCTATCCGCCTTCGATGAGAGCGACGTGACCGTGACCTTCGATGGCGTCGAAGCCGATGTCGACCACCTCGGCAGCAGTGCGATCGAGGTCACCGCACCGCCGGGCTGTGTCGCCGAGCCGGTGGACGTTGAGGTGGATGTGGACGGTGCCGGCTCCGACGACATCGGTTTCGAGTACCAGGTGTGGGCGTCCGGTCTCGACGGCGCTGTCATAGGAGTGTCTCGGGCCGAGGCGCCCTCAGCGGGGGGCGGGGTGTCCGGCGCAGCTGATGCGCAGATCTTTTCGCCGACCTCTGCGCCGCCCTTTGCACAGGTCCCCGCGATGGGTACCTGTGACGTGTACAACGGCGCCACGCCGACCTCGCGTCCTACCTATGGCGTCGGCAACTTTCTGACCCTGAGCACCGGCGGGAGTTCGTTGTCTCTGGCGCTGCAGCCCGACCAGAGCTACCTGGCGACCAACCTGTCCGATGCCCAGGTGCCCACCTACTCGTCGTACTCGCTGACCGGCGGAGTCGATCCGGACGGCTGCCCGGTCGAGTACCCGGGAGTGGTTTCGGGTACTGCGCCGTTGCAGGTGTCGGACCCTGTGCCCAACCTGGTCCACTGCCCACCACCGGGTGTGGACTACCAGTGCTGGTTCCGCGACCAGGATCCCAGCTACCCCGGCCTCGAAGGTGGGACGGTGGTCTGGACTCCCGGGACCCCCGGTACGGGCAACGCCATCGATGGACTCATCTTTACGATGAGCAATTACGACATCAGCACGGGTGCCCCCACGGGTCTGCCGGGCATGATCTGTCACCAGGGCGACAGCGCCGGTGGCATCTACGCGGACCCCGCCTTCTTTCCGGCCTTTGGCATGGGGGAAGGGGCCTACGTGATGAACGTGATCCGCTATCGAACTACCGCCACCACTGATCCCCGCAGCGGTGCGACCGTGTACGGCACCTTTATCGACGCCAAGTCAGCCAACCTCTGGTTGTTTCAGACGGCCACCCGGTGCCTGACCATACCGGCACAGTTGTGCCCGTAGGCGGCCTGGTAGCTACTGCTCGGTGTTGGGCTGGAAGCCGAGAGGGAAGGAGATCGTCCCGGCGCTTCCGGACGCAAAGCTCATCGCCTTGAAGCGCGCCACTATGCAGGCTTCGGCGGACGGGCTGTTCAAGCTGGAACTTTGAGTTGAGGCCGAGATCACAGCGCCGCTACCACTGACCTCGACTTTGGTTACGACTGTGCCCGAAAGTGCTGTGCCCTTGGCTGCAGCAGCCTCGTAGCAGGCCAGCAGGTCGCTCTGGTAGTGCATGACAACTGCGCTGATGGCTGCAGGGTCACCCTTGCCCAGTACCGTGGGTGTTCCTGCCCCGATTCTGCCGAGTCGTGGTCCACTCGTGGCGCTTCCGGACGCCCCGTAGGCAGCCGCATAGGCGGCATCTTCGAGAGCGCTGGCGTCGTTCTCGGTGTCCCCGGGGGTCATGATGCCGATGGTTCTGACTCCTGCGCCGCGGCTGATGTCCATCAGCTGCACAGCGAAGCCGTAGACCGAGTCGTCCTCTCCTTCGAAGAACATGACCTTGTCGGCGCGCCCGGCCAGCTTGGACTTCAGCCGTGCCGGAAGCTCCTCTGCAGTAACCGGGTTGCGGTTCAACTCGGCGTGGCCATCGGCGAACAGCTTGAGGACGATCTGTTCTTTGATCTCGTCGGGGGGCTCGTCCAACTCCGTCTTCTCGGGCACCTCGATGGGGATGTTCTTGGCGAGCAGCGGGGTGATCACCATGAAGATGATCAGCAGTACCAGCACGATGTCGACCAACGGCGTGACGTTGATGTCCGCCTGAGGTCCGCTGCCGCTGCTGATTTTTGCGCCCACTTCAGTTCAGCCCTTCTTCTTCTTGTCGTCGTTGAATGCCGTCTCGACCTGGTCGGTCTGCAGGGCGACGGTCTTTGCGCCGACTTTCTCGCAGATCTCCATGGCCTTGCGGACATCTCCGTAGTGGGCCTTTGCGTCGCCCTTGATGAGGATGAACTTGAAGGGTTCGGTCAACAGGATCGCGTTCAGTTCGCGCTCCAGCAGGTCGGGAGTGATCAGGTCGTTGCCCAGGTAGAGGGTGCCGTCCTGCTTGACCGAGATGGTTACGGCTTCGCCCGAGTCCTCTTTGCTCTCCGTGTTCTTTGCCTTGGGCAGCTGCACCTGGGCGCCGCGTTGCAGCATCGGCGTGATCACCATGAAGATGATCAGCAGCACGAGAACAATATCCACCAGCGGCGTGACGTTGATGTCCGCCTGGGGCCCTTTGCTCTTGCGCGTGGAGAAAGCCATGAAAGGTCGATCCTTCTAGATGTCCGCTTTGTGCTTCTTGATGTAATCGAACATCTCGGAGGCCGAGTTGCCCATTTCCTTGCTGAAGCCCTCGATGCGGGCGTTTGCCCAGTTGTAGAGCCACACCGCGGGGATGGCGACGACCAGGCCGAAACCGGTCATGACGAGCGCCTCGGCGATGCCGCCCGCGACCGCTGACAAGCCGGCACTCTCCGTCTCTTCCATGCCCTTAAAAGAGTTGATGATGCCGAACACTGTGCCGAGCAGTCCGACGAATGGAGAAGTAGAGGCGACTGTTGCCAGGACGGTAAGCCAGCGGCTCAATCCGGCGTGCTCGTTCGCTACCGCCCGCTCCATGGACGACTCGACAGTGCTCAGGTCTTCGGACTCACCGCGCCCCTTGAGATCACGGGCCTCGTTGAGCCCGGCTGTGACGATGTTCGCCAGGTACGAGAACTTGAACTCGTCGTCCTTGGCATTGGCCAGCACTTCGTCGACGTTGGTCTTTTCCAGTGCCTCGGCCACGGTCCTGGCGAACAGTAGGCTCTGGTTCTTCGCACGCATGAAGTGCAACAGGCGGTTCAGGGCCACTGCAACAGACAGGATGGACATGACGGTCAGCACGATCGACACGCACCACGTGGCGAAGGTGAAATGTTCAAGGATGTACGCAAATGAGAAATCCACAGCGGCCTCTCTTCTCAGTTCTTGAGCTTGTAGTCGGTTGTGATGTTGCCCCAGTACCGCGCATTGACGTTGCCGGACTTCCATGGCCGGAACTTGGCGGTACCCCAGGCAACCAGGGTCTCGTAGTACAGGGTTTCGGGGCCGCTCACGGCCTCGATGCAAAGGCGAGGGTGCCAGCGGACTCTGCGGGTCTTCTTGTCCGCTTTGTGCCAGTCCTTGCAGAACTCGTCATTCTTCTTGGCGATCTTTCCGTCGGTGCCCACCAGGATACGCACCTTCACCGTGCCCTCGATGCCCATTCTCTTGGCTTGCTCGGGGTAGCGGATGTTGGGTTTTTGGGTGCATAGCCCGCGGGACTGGCCGGTGCCGAGGGACGCGATGTCGCCGCCCACCTTGCCGCCTTCGACTCCGCCGATCTCGCCACCGACGACTCCGCCGATCTGGCCCCCTTCGACACCCCCTTCGACGCCTCCCTCGACCTCTTCTTCAGGCTCTTCCTCGGGCTCTTCTTCGGGCTCTTCCTCGGGGATCTCCTGGGGCTGGACCAACTCTTCCGGCTTGATCTCAGGCTTCTTTCGGCGCTTCTTCTTCTTCTTCTTCTTCTTCGCGGGTGCGGGCGGCGGTGGTGGCGGTGGCGGTGGCGCTGTCGAGAAGAAGGTGATCTCTACGCTCTCAGGCGGTTTCTCGATGATCTTTTTGGCGCCGAACCAGACGATGGCCGCTGCGATCAGCACGTGCAGCCCCACGGACAGCAGGGCAGCCGCTGGACTGCGCCTCGAGCGTTGCAGTACTCCGGTCGTTGCTTCGAACACGATCCCTGCCGCTTCTTGGTGTGCTGCGGTCCGCCTCGCTTGCCGATTTCCAGGGCTGGAGATTCGGAGGTGACGCAGAGAGGCCGCGTTGGGTCTTAGCAAGCAGGCCGAAGCCCTGTCAAAGAGCTTGTTGTGCCCTCTGCTACGTGCTAGCCACGGCCACTCGGTCGAAAGAGCACCTTGGCGCCTTGTGCTAAGGTCTCGCGCCGTCGAAAGCCAGCCCTGTTTCCGCCTCGGTCACTGCTCGCACCTATGTTCCGACAAACCGCTCCGCTGTTGATTCGTTACCGATGGCCCCTGGTCGTGCTGTTGGTTGTGCTCACTGGCCTGGCGGCTGTGCAGTCCAAGGACATCCGTTTCGATTTCTCTCCTCGCTCGGTGTTCCTGACGGCCGACGAGGAGGTGCTGTTTCTGGGGGAGCATCGCAAGCAGTTCGGTGACGAGGACGCGCTGGTCATGTTCCTCGTCGAGGCCAAGGACATCTTCGCACCCGAGGTGTTGACGCTGGTCACTGAACTCAGCGACCAGCTAGAGGACCTGCAGCACATCGATCAGGTCTACAGCCTGAGCACCATGCAGGAGCTGGGGGGCAGCCCGGGCATGCTGGAGGTCCATCCTCTGCTCGATGAGCTACCGACTTCTGCCGAGGAACGGCAGGCCTTGCGCGCTCGGACCCTGAGCAACTCCTTGTTTCTCAATCGTTTTGTCAACCTCGAGGGAACTGCGACCAGCATCCTGGCGAAGTTTGATGACGGCTTCGTGGAAGAACTCGATCGACGACCGGTCCTGGCGGAGATGGAGGAGATCCTCAGTGCGGTGAACATCGCTGGAGTCTCGACAACCCTGGTCGGCCTTCCCGTGGTGAACAGGGAATACGCGGTGCTGCTCCAGGAGGACATGCTTCGGACCATTGCCGCCTCGGTGGTCCTGATGTGCATCCTGCTGTATCTGCTGTTCCGCACTGCTTCGGGTGTGTTGCTGCCGGTGGTCTCGGTGGTCATGGCTGTGACCTGGACGGTGGCCTACATGGTGCTGTCTGGCGATTACTTCAACATTATCAACTGCATAGTGCCCACCTTGTTGCTTGTGATCGGCGTCGGGGACGCCGTGCACTTCCTGACCGCCTACTACCAGGAGTTGGGGGACGGTACGGAGAAGCGAGAAGCCATTGCCCGCATGGTCAAGCGAGTCGGGATGGCATGCCTGGTGACCTCGATCACGGCTGCCGTCGGCTTTGCCAGCCTGGTCGTTGCAAAGATCGACATCATCAAGGACATGGGCAGGGTGGCTTCGGTGGGGCTGATGGTCTCTTACCTGGTCATTCTTGTCCTGGTGCCAGCCGTGCTCGCGCTGACGGCGGCGCCCCGGCCTGAGGTGCTACCGAGACTCACCGAAGGCAAGCTGGGGCCCTTCCTCAGCTGGCTGGCTGAGTTCTGCATCCGCCGCAAGATGGCCATTGTCGTGGCCACTGGACTGTTGTGCGCCGTCAGCGTGGTCGGTGCATCGAGGGTGGAAACCGATAGCTTTCTTCTCGAGGAGTTGTTCGACTCCAACGAGGTGTCGCGGGCCATGAAGCACACCGAGACAACCCTCACCGGACTGATGCCGACCGAGGTGTCGATCCGCACAGAGCAACCGGGCGGCGCCCTGGAGCCCGAGATTCTCAAGGGTATCGAGGCCTTGCAGGCCCACATGGCGCGCGACCCATTCGTTGGACACAGCGTCTCTGTAGCCGACCTGGTGAAGGAGATCTCGTTCATCATGGAAGGTGAGCGACGACTCCCCGATAGCCGCCGCAAGGTAGTGGAGTACCTCACCCTGTTCGAGATGAGCGAAGACCCAAGCTTCGTCGACTCGGTCCTTGATGGCCCCCGCCAGACGGCCCGCATCAGCGCGTCGATGCGCGACTGGGGCACCAAGAACTACTTCTCGTGGTACGACGGTAGCGGCCAATGCGACCCTCGGGCGTTACGCTGCACGGATCCAGATGCAAGCTCGATGCTCGACCTCGTGGATGAGGTCTTCGGGACAACCGACGGCAAGAAGCCCGGTCTTGAAGTACGGGTTACTGGCGGCAGTCTTATCGCCGCCCGGGCCCTGTCGCATGTCGTCGAGGACATGATGTCTTCGCTGTTGACTGCGTTCTTCGTCATTTCCCTGCTCATGATGCTGCTGTTGCGTTCCCTGCGGACGGGATTGCTGGCGATGTTGCCCAATGTCATTCCTCTGCTGGTCACCCTCGGTTTCATGGGCTGGGTGGGGATTCCTCTGCGGACTTCGACGGCATTGATCTTCTCGGTTTCTCTCGGAGTTGCTGTCCACGACACAATCCACTTCCTTACCCGGTACCGGGAGGAGTTGATTCGTACTCGGGATCGGGAGGAGGCGTTGCGATTGACGATGCTGTCCACCGGTCGCGCGATTATCTTCACGTCGGTGTTGCTGGTGGGCGGCTTCGTGATCATGACTACGACCCGCTTCGTCGGCATCATGCAGATGGGTGTACTCGGCGCCATCACCCTGTATGCGGCTCTGCTCGGAGCGCTGTTGCTGTTGCCGGTCTGTCTGCTGCTGTTCCGACCCTGGGGCCGTTACATCGAGAAGGCGACTGACCTGCCCGACTCCGGTTAGCCGGGATTCGGCACTGTTGTGCGGGCTACGGCGGTTCGGCCCGGGCCAGCAGGGTCAATGCGTCCATTCTCGGTCCCAACTCAGCGCTGCCCGTGCGGAGCGACAGCCCGGCGGCTGGGCCCTCTTCGGCACCGGGTTGAGCGGGCACCTTGAGAGCGACCCCCTGTAGCCGTTCGACGGTGGCTTGCACGGCATGTTTCGAGGTGTGGGGGAGAAGGATGCCGAACCGACTACGGCGCAGCCTCGCGACCAGGTCGTGTGCACGCACCGAGGCCTGTAGAGCCTGGCCGAGGCTCACCAACAACTGGTCCGTGGGCCCCGCAAAGACATCAGGTTTCAGCGGCGAATCCAGCGGCTCGAGGGGCCGCTCTGTTTCCGGAGGGCCGACCACATCGGCGACGACTACGCTCAGCGGCAGACTGTAGCGGTCGGCGCGGGCAATCTCTTCGCGCAAGCGCCGGGAGAAGTAGCCGGCGTTGGCCGCGCCAGTGAGGCTGTCGGTTACCGCGGTCCGGATGGCCTCCCCACGGCGCTCAGCCAGGTCGCGGTAGCGGTCGCGGACGCGGCAAAGGACCTCGAGTCGGGCCAGGAACTCGCTCAGATCGATGGGCTTGTTGATGTAGTCATCGGCGCCGCCGTATAGGCCTGCGATACGGCTCCGGGTGTCGGTGCGGGCAGAGACCAGCAGTACGGGGGTGAGCTGGCCGTGGGGCGAGGCTTTCAGGCGGCGGCAGACTTCGAGCCCGTCGAGCCCGGGCATCATGACGTCCAGTACGACCACGTCGAAGGGGCCCTCGTCGTGGAACCGGGTGAGTGCCTCGTGGCCGTCGACTGCGCCTATTACCTCGAATCCCTTGGCTTCGAGGAAGTCCTCGAGAATACGGAGAGCGTCGCTATCATCGTCCACTATCAGGACTCGTCGCTGTGCCCCGGCTGCGTTTTTTTCGACTTGGTTCATGGGGCTGTTCTTTCTTCCCGAGAGGGCGACCAGCGACAGAGCCGACCCCTCGTGTCACTCTGGTAGTCGTGCGTCTCGAGGAGGACGAAAGAACATAGCTTATTGCCGAGAGCCTGCAGCGGGCCAACGAGCCTGAATCGACAGATGGACGATCCACTTACCGACTACCAGCGCTTCGTTGCGCGTCTGGACGAGCATTGCGACCGGGTCGCGCGGCGGCATGCGCAGCGCCTCGTCTGTGCAGAAGGCTGCGCGTCCTGTTGCCATCGGCAGTTGACGGTCTTTGCGATCGAGGCTGAGTCCATTCGTCGCTGGATCCGGGCCCAGGGGGGCTTGGCTCCATTCGATGGGGTGCCCGCCGGGAAGTCGGGACACCCATCCCTGCTGCTGGCCAGCGAGGAGCCGCCCTGTGCCCTCCTGGACCGCGCCGGCCGCTGTCGCATCTACCCGGTGCGGCCCGTGATCTGCCGCAGTCATGGTCTACCGATCGCGGCGAAACAGGAAAAAGGAGGCGTCCAGGGAGATGTCTGTCCGCTCAATTTCGCGGAGGGTGAGGGACTCCGCGATGTTCCGAGCGAAGACTTCCTGTCGCTGGACACTACGAATACGGTCCTAGCGGCGCTGAACGCTCGTTTTGAGTTGGAGTCCGACGGCGAGAGTGCAACTCGTGTTGCACTGGCTGAGCTGCTCGACTGCTAGACCAACTCAGGTGGCCAGTCGGATGCCGCTGATGCGGTTGATCCTGAATTCCACCTCGCGGTCGAGGCGGTGGTGGTGGCCCGAGAAGAAGGAACTACCGCCAGCCTCTGCAACGGACAGCGGAGTGACTCGGGCCAGGCCGCCGGGATCGCCGTCTCCGGCCGGCGGGTAGAGAACTTCGAGGTCGAGCTTGAGTCGAATGGCGGCCCTGATCACGCTAATTGTCTTCGAGGGGGACAGCTTGAGCAGGTCTCCGGCACCCGCTGCCGCTGGACTCAGGCTCAAGTCGGCTCCCACTGCATTGGCTCCAATGCGGCCCGATCGACTGCCCCGCTTCTCCATCGCCTCGCGGCCTCCCTCAGCACTGGGGGCTCCCAGCATGATCAGTGAATTTGCCGGAAACGAGGCTTCTTGCTCTTCGGGCTCGCTGTCGCCTTCTTCGAGGATCGCATGCAAGGGGCCGCGTCGATTCTCCTGGCTGTCAGCGAGGTCGTGGCGATGCACCCCATCCGAGGGGGACAGGCCTTTGCCCTCGAGCGCTTCGAGCACCTCCTCTCGCTTCTCGCGGGGAATGGTGAAGACAGTGGGGCTCAGCATCTTCCAGGGCAGGTCGAGCGTCGACAGTGCCCGTTGCACAAGATCGGCCCGTTCTTCTATGCAGGTGACGATCAGGGCGTCGTGGAACTCCACCTCGCCGTGATTGCCCGCCCAGTCCCGGACGGTGGACTCGACGTTTTGAGGTAGTCCCACTGCAGACACCTCGTCGAGGAACGAAAGCAATGCTCCAGGTTTCCATCCGCGGGTCAGCGCCTGGCGGACTGAGGTGCGTGTCAGCATGTAGGTGCTGGCGCGATCTGCGGCTTCGAACTGTGCCACGCCGCCCAGGCCCCACAAGGTTTCCAGCGAGAGGCCGATTGGCGCCAGGATCTGAAAGGTGGGTTGCACGATGCACTGAACCCCGCTGCTGGATTCGAGCAACTCGAGTCCCTCGCCGGAGACGAAGGCTCGGCCTACGGGGCTGAGTCGCAGGAAGGAGTCGTCAGCGTTGGCACCGGTTTGAATCAGGCCTCCGAGCTGCAGCAGCTCGAGGGGAGGATTCGGGTCGTAGAAGCCTGACGGAGGCAGGTAGTAGCTCTTTCGGATGTAGCGTCGGTGGAAGACAGCCCCCATGTAGCGTCGTCGGTACAGCGTGCGCAGGCTGTTGATCCCTACCCAGGCGTCGGGTGCCAGTTGGAGTAGTAGTTTCAGCAGCCACTTGAGCAGTGGCTCCCTGCGGACGTAGTAGGCCATCTGCAGATCGCGGCGCTGCTCCGGTGTCATGGCCAGGAACTCGCTGATGGCGAGGTCATCGACTTCGAGAAAGCCGCCGCGTTGTCGAGCCAGACCCAACTCCCGTACGAAGTCGATGTGCCAATCGAGGAGCTTCTCTCGTCGCTTGTCGGGCCAGAGGTTGCTGAAGAATTCCAACAGTTCTTCGCGGTTCTTCTTGAAGATTGCCTCCTGCCGCGTGACCCGGACCCGGTGCTGCGTCAGGTAGGTGAGTAAAGAGAGCAAAGAGAAGGCGACAGGCGTGCTGTCGGAGCTGTCGCGGCTGGTGCGAATCTCCTGCTCGTCACTGACGGCGTAGAGGCCCAGGCGTTGCCCGAACTGGTGTCGAAGTTCAGCGGCCAGAGGTGCGGGAATGACGTAGAACAGTGGCGGGCTCTGGTGGGAGTTGCCGAAGACCCACAGCCCCGCTCCAAGCTCATGGAGCACCTCTGCCCAGAGGTCTTCGGACATGCCGTGGCTCTGCGTCAGTTCCTGCAGTAACCAGGTGCCCCCAGCCACGGTGTTTGTCTGCAGCAGCGCTATCAAGGCGACGTGGTGAGTGCGCGGCATGTCACGGAGGCGGGCGTGTACCCAGTGACGATCGGCGAACAAGTCCGCCAGGTCCTTGGCGGCTTGCTCTGAGTTTTCGGCAGTGAAGGTCCGTTCTTCGAGCGATTCTCCGCCCTCTCCAGGCGCAAGGTACAGTGCCGCATAGCGGCTAAGCGCCTGTCCAGGCAGGCTTGTGAAGAAGGTCTCCAGGCTCATCGCTGTTGTAGGCCCCGCGAAGATTCCGGCAGCGAGCAGTCCTCCACTGCCACTCCCGGGCTCCAGTCCTCTACCTGGTAAGTGTAGCCCTGTTCGGTGAGAAACAACTGCCGATTGTGGGCGAACTCCTGCTCGCGGCTGTTGCGGGTGACGACCGAGTAGAACCAGGACTCGCCACCGCTGGGTCGTAAGATCCTCCCCAGCCTCTGGGCCTCTTCCTGGCGCGATCCGAAGGTGCCCGAAACCTGGATGGCAATGTTCGCATCGGGCAGGTCAATGCTGAAATTGGCCACCTTGGACACCACCAGCACCCGAATCCTGCCGCTGCGGAAGCCCTCGTACAGTTCATCGCGCTCTGCGTTGGGCGTCTTGCCCGTGATGAGAGGTGCCTTGAACAGCTTTGCGAGGATCTTGAGCTGCTCGAGGTACATGCCGATGACCAGGACCTTGTCCTCCTGGTGTCGTTCCAGCAGTTCGTCTACGACCAGCACCTTCATGGGATTCTCGGCAGCAATCCGCGACTTGTGGCGTTTCTCGGCGCTCTCGTACTCGGCGTACAGTGTGCTGCTCAATTCGACTCGAAGTTCGACACAGTGGGCCTGGGCAACGAAGCCCTTTCGTTCCAGTTCCCGCCACGGGACATCGAAGCGTTTCGGTCCGATGAGGGAGAACACGTCAGCCTCGCGGCCGTCCTCTCGAACCAGCGTCGCCGTGAGGCCAAGCCGTCGCCGCGCCTGGATATCCGCTGTGATCCTGAACACCGGGGCGGGTAGCAGGTGGACCTCGTCGTAGATGATCAGGCCCCAGTTCATTGCACTGAACAGGTTCATGTGAGTGAACTCGCGGTCAGCTGAACGCCGGTGAGTGAGGATCTGGTAGGTGGTCACCGTGACCGGCCTGATCTGCTTTCGTTCGCCGCTGAACTCGCCTACCTGGTCTTCAGTGAGCGTGGTGCGTTCGAGGAGTTCATTGATCCACTGTCGTACCGAAGCGATGCCGGTTGCCAGGATCAGAGTCTGGCAGCAGGTGGTTGCCATGCTTGCCATGCCCACGATGGTCTTGCCAGCGCCACAGGGAAGCACCACCACGCCGTGCCCGCCGCCGACCTTGCCGTCTTTGTGCCAGGCGCTGACCGCCAGCCTCTGATAGCGCCGCAACCCGAAGGAGACACCCGTTCGTGTCTCGTTGCGAAGGGAGACTTCGAGCGCCGTTCCCGCCAGAAACCCGGCGCGGTCTTCGACGGGATAGCCCATCTTGAGTAGCACCTGCTTGAGTGTGCCCCGGTTGCCCAGGGGCACTCGGAACAGGCCCTCGCGAAGCGCTCCGGCTGTCTGGCTGATCGCTGCCTTGTTGGTGGCGACCTTTCGTGCCACCGAAGGATCGCTGACCTGCAACTGCAGCATCTCGGGGTCGTCCGACATGGGTGGAAGCAGGATGATCTTGCCGAAGCGAGAGACTTTCTCCTCGATGTTGGTGAGCACTTGCCCGGGAACCTCGTATTTCGAGAACTCCTGTAGGCCGTCACTGATCTCAGTGGCGCTCAGCCCGGCCCCGGAGGCATTCCACAGCGACAGAGAGGTGATTCGGTAGGTGTGGATGTGGGCCGGTGATCTCTCCAACTCGGCGAAGCGCGCCAGGAAGTCCCGGGCCTGCTCGTACCGCGCGCTGTCGACCTCGAGGAGAAGCGAGCCATCTCCCTGGACGATGAGCGGGTTTTCGGGTTGGAAAAGCATGACTCTGCCCGGCTCCGGGAAGATGCAGAGCCCCCAGGCTCAATGCCACTGCCTTGTGGAATTACGCTGCAGTTGCGTGTGATGACCGACCCTCCTCGGAGCCGACCTCAGGATGGACTCGGTCCATCTCCCCCTTCTTTCGGATGCAGCAACATAGGGCCGGTAGGGGGGGTCGTCAAGCAGCACTTGAGCCTGCCAATTCGCTTCCAGCAGGTCGGTGGCTTGGGGCTGGCGGAGGCCTTGATCGTGGAGCTCAGTCGGTTTGCAGGAGAGCGCGAAACTGCGCTTCGATCTCACCCTTTCCCGAAGGGCCTGCGATCGTTCGCCGTTCGCCGTGGGCGGTACAAAGGAGTTGCGTCTCCACCGCCCAACCGGGCTCGCTGAGTTCGGGCAGGATGGTGGACGCGGCCCAGGCGTAGGCAAGCAGTTGTCCGCGGTATTTCTGTGCCAGTGCCACGGGTGATTCCCCGTCTGACTTGTAATCCAACACGATCCAGCGCCTGGAACCGGGATCTCGGAACAGCAGGTCGATGACTCCTACGAGCCAGCCCTCGTTTGCGGTGACGCCGTCGTGCGCCCCACCCTCGAGTCCTGGTTGGGTCGGTCCGGGCAACTGCAGCCGAAATGAAAGTTCGCGAAAGACTCCGCTCTGGTCATCGACGAACATCTCTGGTGGTGCTGCACTGAGGAATCCGTGAAGGTGGCGACTCAACTCTTCGCGTAGCCAGTCAGCATGCTCCTCGGTGAGTAGCCCTGCCTTTGCGAGTTCGTAGTTGATGCGCCGCTCGGTGGCCTCGCCGGGGCGGTAGAGGCCATCTTCGAGGCAGGAGTGCACGAGTAGCCCGCGCATCTTGCCGAGTTGCGCTCGGTCGGTTGGTGCTGAGCCTCGATCTGCACCAACTTGCCGAGGGCTGAATGGTTGAGCGGTGAGGCTGTGCGGTGTGACCACTGTCGTCGTGCATTGGGGCAGTGGGCCGAGCTCATCTGCTGTTGGCAGGGCGCCGGTCGGCTCCTGGGCCCGTTCGGCGTCGTCCCCTCGTTCGTCTGCAACCTGCATTTCCGTCTGCACTGTGACGGTGGGAGCATCGCACTCGCTCAACCACGAACGAAGCCATTCCTCCCAGGTGGTGCTGTCTTCCAGGCCACGGGGTGGGTCCGCCGACTTTCGGGGCGCACGGGAGACGCAGATCAACCGATCGCGAGCCCGTGTCATTGCGACGTAGAGGAGTCGCCGTGACTCGGCCAGGTCCTCCTGTCGACTGCGCTGCTGGATCAGCTTGCGCAGTACCATGGGTTCCATGACTCGCCGGTCGGTTTCGATGGGGACCCCGAGGCCCACCTCCCACAGTTCGTCGCCGCGCCAGTGTGCGCCAAGCCGACTACAGGCCAGGTGTGCGCTTTCCGTGCGGCACACGGCTTGCTGAAGGTCAGGTAGGACGACGATGGGGAATTCGAGACCTTTGGACTGATGGATCGTCATGATCACTACCGGTGCCGTGGCGTCGATGCTCGCCTCGCCCTCATCAGTCTGCGCTTCTTCCTGATCGCGCAGGAACAGTGCGAAATTGGCCAGCCCTTCGGTGCCGCGCTCGTCGTAGCCCGCTGCCAGCGAGAGCAATTTCTCGACATTGGCGCGAGCTTGTCCGCTCGGGTCGCCGAGGGTGAACAGGTGGAAGGCTCCGCTGGCGAACAGGACCTCGCGAAGGAATGCTGACAGGGGTAGTCGGTGTCGAAGTTGCTGCCACCTCGAGAACTGTTCCGCTGCCGCCGAAATTGCCTGTTGCCCCTCGGCGGGCAGGTCTTGCCAGCCGTCGGGGGCTTCGGGCTGGGGCCTGGTCAGGCTGCCCAGGCATAGCCCCCAGCCACGCTGCACGGCGTGCGGGCCGGCGGCGGCGCCGATGCGTGCGAGCCATAGCAGCCATGCATCTTCGAGACCCAGGAAGGGGCCGCGTAGTGCGCCGATCAGGGCGATCACATCGTCGGGATGGGAGAGAGCCAGCAGCAGGTTGGCGACGTCGAGGACTTCCTGACGTGCAAAAAACCCCCGGCCTCGAGCGACGACGTGGGGGACTCCAGCCTGGCGGAGGGCAAAGGCGTAGGCCGGCAGGTGAGTGCGTCGTCGCAACAGGATGGCTGCCTTGATGCCCTTGTGTGGGGTGACTTCGGAGAGGTGCCGGTCACGTAGCTGGGCGGCTACCAGGGCTGCCTCTCGGCCCAGGGGCATGGTGGCGGCGAGTGCAGGGTTAAAGGCCATGGAAGAGGGAGTGTCCTGCGTTTCGTCTCTGCTTGTCGGTTTGCTGTCGTCGGCCGACAGCCACAGCATTTCGACCAGTCCCTGGTCGTCTGCGCCCTCGTCAACCACTCGCCCCGCTGCAAGTTCAGTAAACGGTGCCTCCCAGGGTAGGCGGTCGGGCTCCTCTCCCGGCATCAGCCAGCCGAACAGGTTGTTGAAGGTCGTGATGAGATTGGGCCGACTGCGGAAGTTGGCAGAGAATCGGAGCACTCGGCCTCCGGCTCCGCCCAGCTCCTCGATTGCCCGATCGAACAGGGTCACGTCGCCGCCGCGGAAGCGGTAGATGGCCTGCTTGGGGTCGCCGACCAGGAACATGCCCCGTTTCGGCAAAGGATCGCCTGCAAGCAGCTTTACGATGTTCCACTGGGTGGCGTTCGTGTCTTGGAACTCATCGACCAGCTGATGTTCGAAGCGTCGTTGGAGGCGAGCTCGTTCCCTGGGGTGTTCTCGAAGCAGTCGGAGCACCTCGACTTCGAGGTCCGTGAAGTCGAGCAGCGCGTCTTGCTTCTTGCGGTCCTGGTAGCGACTGGTGGCCTCCTCGGCCAGGCCGGCCAGTGCCCGGAGCACGGGCAGCCCCGCCTCGTCGGCAGGTCCTGGGATGGTCGCGAGGAATTCCCCCTGTTCGCCGAACAGGCTGCCCAACTGTGTGCGTAGGGGCGCCCAGAGGTCAGCAAGCGCTGCGGCCCGGTCCTTGCCGAGGTCGTTCTTTCGTCCTGTCCACGTGTAGTGGATGTTGCGCAGAGCCCCGTCTGCCTTAGTGAACAGGCACAGGTACTCCTGCAGTCGACGCGTGCGATGCACGGTGGCCGACGCTGGCCCATTGGCAGCAATCAGCAGGGCGTCGTTGGCCCACTTCAGCATCCGAGGGCACTGGTCCTCGGGCCCGGTGTAGTACGGCTCGAGGGCTGCGATGTCAGCGAGCTGTTGGTGGATCGCCGAGCCCGGAGCGATGGCGGCCTCCAGCGTGCTGGGATCGGCCTGGCCATAGCACTCAAGCCAGCGGTCGATGAGTTCGTCGTCGCTGTGTTGGTCGAGGACCTGGGCAAAGGGTTGCAGCTCGGATCGGCGTTTGAGCCAGGACTGTAGGAGTTCGAAGATCCGCCGTCGGCCGAAGCTGCGAAACAGGGCAGAGCAGTCAGCGTACGGGCCCGATGCCAGGCCATCGCTGCGGGCGCTCGTCGCTTCCAGCGCGGTCAATGTCTGCTCCACCGACTCGTCGAGCAGCCTGTCGTGCTCGGGGCCTCTTAGAATTGAAAACCCCGGGTCGAGTCCCAGGCTTGCTGCGAACTCTTTCAGAGTCGTCGCGCAGAAGCCGTGGAAGGTACCGATCCGGGCCTGGTCGAGGTCACGATGAAAGCAACGCAGTTGGCAAAGGACCGCGTCACTGACTCCCGCCTCGAGCCGGGGGTCAGCTTCAAATTCACCGATGCGTGCCTGGAGTTCGCGAATTCCGAGGAGCAACTCTTCGCGAATACGTTCCTGCAACTCCGCGGCAGCGCGCTCGGTGAACGTGCTGACGAGGAGGTTGCGTGGACCTCGGGGGGACTCGTTGCCGTCTCCGGTGGCGACGCGCCAGGCGAACTCACCCAGGATGCGTAGCACGCGGCGTCCCAGGGTGCGGGTCTTGCCGGAGCCAGCACCGGCGGTGACCATGACGTGGTGGTCAAGGTCGAGGGCTGCCAATTGCTCGTCGGTGAGATCCGATCCCCGTGGCAGCAGGCGCCCGTCCTCTTCGACCGAGAAGATCCAGGATGTAGTCACGGTGCGTCTCTCTCGACTGTCGCATCGTCTTCAGCCTGTAACAGGACCGTGAGGGCTTTTCGTGCGTTGTGCGGGCGCGGAAGGAACGAGCCGACCGTGTCCGTTTCCTGTCCGGTAAGCGCCGTGCGGAGGGTGTCATGTCGGCACACTCGCCGAAAGTCGCAGTGCTTGCAGCCGGCCTCCTTCGTGCCGGCCAGGGTGGTGGGGAAGACTCCGGCACCGATCAATTGGCCGTACCACTCTGCCCGACGGAGCAGGACGGCCCACAGCGCCCTGTCAATGGGCAGCGACGTTGTCGAAAATCCTCTGCCGACCCGTCCCTGACTGCTTAGAGCGGCCAGTGCGCTCGGGTCACCGGCCAGCCGAGTGCGTCCGGAGCTGCCGTCTGCCGGCAGTTCGCGATAGCCGGTCACCGTTGCTGTGATTTCTTCGGGATTGCCCGCTGCCGCGGCATAGATCACGGGTTGCATGTTGAGTCCACGTTCGATGGAGCTCAGCGTCGAGACCCTGCCGGCCTTGTAGTCGTACACAGCGCGTCGCGTGCCAGCCAGCCCAGCCTCGCCTGCAGGAGCTTCGTCCACCCGATCGACAGTGCCCGAGACCACCACGTCGAGTGCCCCACTGGAGGTGATCGGGACGCCGTCGAGCTCGGCGGCGACAGCGGCAGGATTGAACGGCTCAAAGGACCACTCCGTGCGTACCGGGTCGACCCCGAGAAAGGGCAGGGCCTCTTCGTCGACAAAGGCGGCAAGAGGTCCTGTGAAGCTGCCGTTGTCGGGGTCCTTCGGATCGAGGCCGGCGGTGAGCTGGCGAAGCAGGGAGTCGAGGTAGGGGCTGGGATCTGCGCCGAGCATTTCCGAGGCGACCTGCTCGGTGATCTCGCGCAGTTGAAGCTTTACTGCGGCCCGGGCCGTTTCATCGACGCCCTCCAGGCCGGCACGCTGCAGGTTGCCCTGGCGTACCTCATCCATTCGCTGTTCGAAGAAGCGCTCTAACACGCGGTGTACCAGGGAGCCTCGTACCGGTGGACTCGGCTCAGGGCTCCAGGGCTGAGGTTCCTCTGCGCGCAGCACGCGCGACAGGAAGAAGCGCATCGGACATCGTGCCCAGGCCTCGATGGTAGTGGCAGAGAAGCGTAGTTCAGTGTCCGTGGAGCCTGGGCCTGCCAGTCGCTCGCGGAGCCAGGCGAGAGATTGCCGGCGATGCTCGCTCGAGATACTGAGCACGCCGTCCCATCGACCGAAGCCGCTCAGGTCGCTGCGCTCGCGGTGAAGCTTGCGGTGCAGAGCCAGGCGCTCTTGTAGCCGTGCATCCAGCAGGAGCTTGGCGACGGTCTCGACTTGTGGGTCGACCAGCAGTTCCTGTGCGGACAGTCGAGCAGGAAGGCAGCCTTCCTCATCTTCCTGCAGTTGGCCCCAGTGCTCAGCGAGACTCTCGGAGCGGCTGCCTGTACAGCGCAGAGCCAGCAGGTCCTGGAGCAGGGGTGAGGGAGCAACCTCCTTTCCCGAGACTGTCTTCGGCAGGGACAGGCAGAGGAAGCCCGTCTCTCGGTAGTGTCCGTGGTCTGCGTTGCGGAGCAGAGAGAAGAACAGTGCACGGTCTTCCCGGGCCGGATCGAGACTCTCGAGCAGGCGGTTGGCGAGGTGCGGCAGCAGGAAGGAAGGCTTGGGACTGCGCGGAAATTCTCCCTCGACGGCTCCACCAACCCAGAGCCAAGGGATGTCGACCCCGTGCAGATCTCGTACGCCTGTCACCGACACGCCGTCGCCTGCCGGGTTGCTGTGGTAGCCACAATCGGCGGCCTGCTGCTCGATCGCCTGGTACAGCTGCCGCAGTGTGTTGCCCACAGAGTGCTGCTTGCCGGCCTCTTCCAGTTGCAGGCTGCGCGCGATGGTGATGCCTGTACTCGCTTCGTCGAGCAGGTCATGGAATCTGTTGAGCGCGCTGCGGTTCGCCTCGGTTGCAGCAGCCAGCAGTGAGTCGTCAGTGGCGGGCTCGAGTGCTTCGCCGACTTCGATGCGAAGTTCGCTCATCAACTGCTTGAATCTGGCAGTGAGGCTGCGCACGTCGTCGCACTCGCCCAGCTCGGCGAGTCGGTCGTGTAGACGCTGGAGAACGTAGAGATCGAGCACCTGGCGTGCTGCCCGTTGCCAGCCCCTGGCGACCAGTTCATCGGTCTTGCCGTCGGTGCTGCGGGCGAGTTTCGCGGCGATGCGCCGGCGGTGGTACGCAACGACGGCCCGGAGCCAGTGGCGGGGCTGGCCGTCCGACGCGCCACATTCGATCAAGGTGCGATAGAGCCGCTTCATCGTCGCGTGGCCATGCCAGCCGCCGTCGACCAGTTGCTGCATTGCCAGGCGTAGGTGTTTCGAGTCTGTCGAGGGCGAGGCCTCGCCGTTGCTGGGCTCGGCAAAGGCATCGCCGACTACAGCCTCGATCTGCTCGTTACTGATGCCGGCGTGGAACTGAACCCAGCCCGATGCGAGCAAGGTTCGGAACGCTTCGCGGTCGCCGCCGATTGCCGCAAGTGCCAGTAGTTGCCGGGCCGCGGAAACGGGAGGTGACGCAATCAAGGCTTCGCCCTTTTCGATGACGAACGGGATCCCGTATGCGGTGAAGCTGTCGCGGACCAGCGGCAGGTAGCGGTCGAGCGCAGGGAAGGCGACTGCGCAGTCGGTGGCTGGAATCCCACGGAGTAGGGTGGCCTTGAGACTGCGGGCGATGGCTCGGACTTCGGCCAGTTCGCTGCCGTAGCGTCGCACGCGAATCGCGCCTGTCGGACGCTCGACGCTGAGGTCGACATGGCCGTCCCGAGCCATGATGTCGGTGAGATCGTCGCGTCCGGGTTCGCTGTCGGCTTGTTGCAGGTTGGCCGTGCCCTGTTCCACACGCCGCTGCCAGCCGCGACGCAGGGCGACCGAGGCGAGTGATCCGGCATTCTCCAAGCCTGGCTCCGACGCCTGCATGTAGCGTTCGGCCTCGTTCTCTGACAGCCTGCCGGACTCGACGCAGAGGCGAACCTGTCCTTGTGGTACGACGCGTTGAAACGCGTCGATCAGGGCGTCGAGGAGCGCCCTATCCAATGGGCTGAGCCAGAGAAGATCGTCGACTACCAGCGATGAGAAGCGCTGCAGGTGGAGCGTCAACGCGGGTGGCAGCTGTTCGTTGCTGAGGATGCGCAGCAGGGCACGGCTGGTGGACGCCCGGTCTGCCCAGCCGCTTGTTGCGCGGAGGCTCGCATGCCACTGACTGACCAGCAGCCAGAGGTCGTGCCGCAGGGCGTTTGGGAGGATCTCTGCGCCGACCAGACCTGCAGCTGTTCCGTCGTCGTCGGTCGGTAGAGGGAGTTCGGCGGGGGAAGATCCTGGGACGGGGTCTTCACTACTCGCGAACGAGTGGTGCCAATCTGACAGCAGGCGCACGAGACCTGCTCGTGTCGCCGGACTGTCTGGCAGGTCAGCCCAGCCTTGCATGCTGCCGCGCAGGCTTCGCCACAGTCGGCCTGCGAGTAACTCTTCGGCAATGCTGCTCAACTCAGCCCGGCCATCTCCAAACCGCTCTGCGAGGTGCTGCCGGTAGTTTCCCCAGGTATGGACCTCCGGCAGGAAGCTCGGCGCCTTGTTCTGGGCCCGCCAGAAGGCCTCGCGGACGGCTCGGGCCTTGGCCTGTCCGCGAGTAAGGTAGAGGAAGCAGGGTCGCTGGTGGTGGTCGAGGACCTCGAGGGAGCGGGTTGCCCGCCTGCGGTCCTGGCGGGTGCGACCCAGCAGGATGGTCGTAGAGTGGATCATGGAGAATCCCCGGCAAGAGCTGCCCCCGGGATCCCTTCTGTGCCTTCGCAAAACTGCCTGAAGTTGCAGCGTTGGCATCGGTGCTTGTCGTCGGTTTGTGGGAAGTCCTCCCGGAGGCCGACATTGTCCTCGGGGTCGTGGAGGAGTGCTCGCATTTCCGCCATCGACCGGCGGATCTTCTCTCTTGCCTCGTCGAGGGCCGGTGCCGACAATTCGACCCTGCGCTCTTCGCCAGTGCTCAGGTAGCTGAGCACGCCGCGGACTTCGCTGGGTTCGCTGCCCCACTTGTTCTGCGCGAATAGGGCATAGGTGGCGAGTTGCAGGTCGTCTTCGATGCGCGGCCTGCCGGTCTTCCAGTCGACCAGCCAGAGCAGGCCGTCGTCGGGGTGGATGAAGGCAAGGTCGGGCTTCACGTAGACGGTCTGTTCGTCAATCAACAGGGAGTCCAGTGCCTCGACGTTGCGAAAGTCCTCGGGTGAGAGTCGTGCCAGCAGGTTCGGATACGGCCCACTGCAGAAGCCCCGCAGTGCTGTGTAGATGCGCTCAGCAATGGCTTCGGTGCCCTCACGGTTCAGGGCCTCGGAATCGCCGAAGTAATGCTCTCGAAGATTCACGCACTGCTTGGGTCTACGGATCCAGTGGCCATCGCGAGACTCGACCCAGCCAATACGCAGTTGGTTCCGGGCCTTGGTGCGTAGCTCCTCGAACTCGATGGGCGTCGAGTGATCGCGCAGCGCTTCGATTGCTTCCTGGATGATGTCGTGGACGATGGAGCCGGCCCAAGTGGGAAGGCTATCCATCTTGCCCAGGCGGTAGGCGATGCGACTCTCAGCGGAAGCGGAGTAGGACCAGCCGCCCCAGTGGCCGTAATAGCGCCACCAGTAGGCGCGAAGGCAGGTGCGGAACAGCTTCTCCCGGCTGTTCGACCAGCTGAACTTATTGGCGAATACGCGTCCCACGACCAGTTCAGCATACTGCCGGGCGGGTCGGATATTGTCCTGCCTTGAACAAGGTCTTCCATTCGGGCCTTGCCTAGGCTGGCCACGGATGTCAGCATTCGAGGCGCTAGCGGGTGAATCATTCAGCTACAGGAGTTGGAATTGAGTGCTGGATCGCGACCAGAGGCTGCGCTTCGAAGCGTCATGTCGGGTGCGCTGCCAGGGCTGACGATCCTGGCTCTGCTGCTTTGCCAGAGTCCTGCGGCTGTGGCCGGTCCCTTTGGGCCGAGCTTGGATGCCGATGGGGCCACTGGTAAGGAATTGCTCGGCTACCTGGACCACGAGAGCTACAAGATCCGGATCGAAGCCCTCGATGAACTCGCTGATCGAAAACTGATTCAGGCGGTCGACAGGATCGTCGTGTTGGCCAAGTCCGACGAGCACTACAAGGTTCGCCTGGCTGCCCTCGAAGCGCTTGATGACCTGGAGTCGAGTTGGCTGGTACCGACGGCCGAGCACCTGGTGGTCGAGGATCCAGTCGAGGGCAACCGCGAGGAAGCCCTCGAAGTCCTCGAGGACCACGGTGAGGGCAGCCGTACGGCGATGGTGCTGGGTAAGGTAGTGGCTGCAGATCACGTGTCAGACATGCGCGAGAGTGCTGCCAAGCTCCTGCGCGAGAAAAAATGGCAGGGCGCCGAAGAACAACTGGCCCGCGCCGCGCTCCGCGACGGTGACTCCGATGTTCGCAGGGAGTGTCGTCGTGCCCTCGCCGTCCTGGGCGGCGAGAAGTATCGTCCGGTCCTTCACCGGGTCCTTCTCGACGAACCCAGCAACAAGTACCGCCTGGAAGTCGCTGAACTGATCGAGGACGCGCCGATCGGTGCGGACAGGCAGGCCCTGATCGATGCTCTCGACGA
Source organism: uncultured Rickettsiales bacterium (assembly GCA_964490445.1). Classification (GTDB taxonomy): domain Bacteria; phylum Myxococcota_A; class UBA796; order UBA9615; family UBA9615; genus UBA6601. The sequence goes on from CAZBDA010000021.1 coordinate 57,749, forward strand.
CCCCTACGGCAAAGTGGCAATCGCCGCCGCGAAGGCACTGGTCAAGCTCAAGGACTCCAGTGTCGTGAAGATCCTGCGCGACAAGGCGATGGAGACCACGGATCGCAATGTAGCCAGCGAGTTCAACGAGGCGGCCGAAGAGCTCGGCGGCTGACCCCGCCCGCCCGCTCAGGCCATTCCCTCGGATCCCAGGTCAGTCCACTCTCCAGGTACCCCTTCGACTCGGGTTGCTCCGGGAATGCCCTGGCGCAGCACAAGGTCGAGGGTATCGAGAAAGCGGGCGGACTCCTCTTCGCTGTTCACCGTTACGCGGATGTAGGGGGCCATTGGGCCGACGTGGCCCCAGGTGCCGACCAGAATCTTGTGGGCGGCAAAGGCTGCAGCCCAGGGCTGGATGGGGGAAGACAGCTTTACCAGTACAAAGTTGGCGGCCGTGGTTCGTGACTCGATGGAGCGGGAACCGAGGTGGTTGACCAGGCGTTCCATCATCGAGCGTATTTGCTGCACGTGGGCGAGCATGGCCTCGTGTTCCTGTAGTGCCACCGCCGCCGCCCGAAGTGCTGCGGTTGACACCGTGTGCGAGGGTCGCACGAGCTGCAGCGCGCTGATGACCTCGGGTGCGCCCACCAGGTAGCCGACCCGAAGCCCTGCGAGTCCGTAGTCCTTGGAAAAGGAACGAAGCACCAGCAGGTTGGCGGGAAGTCCCTTGCGGTCGAGCAGGGAATGCCCCTGGTAGGAGGCAAAGGACTCATTCACCAGGAACAAGGTGGCGGGTGAGCTCTGGGCAAAGCCGAGTACCGTGTCTTCGGGCAGGGTGGTGCCGGTCGGTGCGTTGGGGTTGGCAAGGGCGACCATCCGAGGGGTTCGCGGTGCCAGCAACTTCCGGAACTCTTCCACCGGAAAGCTCAGGTCTTCGCGGTAGTCGGCTCGTTCGACAAAGGCGCCGGCGACCTCGGCGGCGGTCAGGAAGGCGCCGAACGTGGGTCTCGGAATTGCGACCCTCGAGCCTTCTTCGACGAATGCATTGAAGGCCCAGCGGATGGCCTCGTCGCTACCGGCGGTGACCAGCACCTGGCCGGGCTCGACCTCGTGTCGCTGGGCAAGATCGTTGATCAGGCCGCTGTTGTCGGGATAGCGACTGAGGTCCTCGGGGGCGAGTTGCTGCAGGGCCTGCAGAACCCGCGGCGAGGCTGGTCGTGCGCTCTCACCGAGGTCGAGGCGAAGATAGCCCGTGCGGTCGTCCCGAACCCTGGGCTCTCTGTGGGCGCGCAGGACGGAGTCCCGGGGTTGCGGCGGGCCATCGATGCTGTGGGCCCCGACGCTGCTGTCCCCGAATTCCTCGCCGTCCGCCGAGACAAGACTGCCTTCCTGCTCGGGATGATCTGATTGAGGAGGTTCCACCTGGCGCCATTCTATCGCGCAAGCTCAGCAGGCAACAACGGCGGAACGGGCATCGTCGATGACGGCGCTCGCGACAATCGATGAGTGTCCCGGCTACACTGCTCCACCGTGATCATCCTAGGCATCAACGATAACCACGACTCCAGCGCTGCACTGGCGGTGGACGGCCGGCTTGTCGCAGCGGTCGGGCAGGAGCGGCTCGATCGCAACAAGAACAGCGGCGCCTTTCCCTGGGATGCGATCGACGAAGTGCTCCACATTGGCGGGGTCCGTCCTGCGCAGGTCGATCGAATTGCCTTTGGCAGTCACTTCACGCCGGCCGCGGCGCTGCGGGCGGTGCCCGGAGTGCACCACGGCACCAAGTCGACCGCCAGCCAGTTTTCTCCGGCGCTGAACGCCTACGTTGCCTACCAGGTGGGCATTCGCGAGTCCGGGCTCTGGCCCATGGAAGCTGACCTGTCACGCAAGCTGCTGAGTCGCAGGCTGCGCTCTCGTGGTCTGTCGGCACCGGTGGTGACCCTCGAGCACCACGCCTCGCACGCGTATTCGGCCTATCGCAGCCAACCCCACCTTGACGCCCTCGCTCTTACAGTCGATGCGATGGGAGACGGCACTTCGGTGACGGTATCGCTGGGATCTGGAGGCGACCTCAAGCAGATCTATCGCCAGAGCGGCTTTGCGGCCATCAACACCTACTACTCGCGGATCACCGAGTGGCTCGGCTTCACGCCGAATCGACACGAAGGCAAGATCACCGGCCTGGCGGCCTATGCGGAACCGCCCGCCGAGTTGATTGCGCACTTCCGTTCCCAGTTTCGCTTCCTCGAGAGCGGTGGCTTCTCGCGGGTCAACTACCTGCGCCCCCAGCGCAAGGACGATGCCTTTCACGCCTACCTGGGCAACTTCAGTCGCGAGCAAATCGCAGCGGCGCTGCAGCTTAATCTCGAAGAGCAGATCTGCGCCTTTGTGAGTCACTGGGTGCAGCGCACCGGGCGCCGCAACCTGGCGCTCGCAGGGGGTGTGTTTGCCAACGTAAAGCTCAACCAGCGTATCCACGAGCTGCCCGAGGTCGAGGACCTGTTCATCTACCCGAACATGGGCGATGGCGGGCTCGCGGTGGGAGCTGCGATCACGCTGTCGGCGGTTGCGCCGCACGTCCTATCGAATGTGTATCTGGGTCGCGATTTTGGCGCCGATGATTGCCTGCGCGCGCTCAAGCATGCGGGCCTGCCGCACAAGAAGCCGCGAAAGCTGGCCGACCGCGTCGCCGACGCCCTGGTGCGGGGCAAGACAGTGGCCCGAGTCTCGGGGCGCATGGAGTGGGGCCCGCGGGCGCTCGGCAACCGAACCGTGATGTTCCGCCCAGATGACCCTTCGGTGAATGACTGGCTCAACAAGCAACTGGGCCGTACTGAGTTTATGCCCTTTGCTCCCGTCACACTGTGGGAGGAACGACACCGTTGTTACAAGGGCCTGCAGGGAGCGGAGCACGCTGCTCGCTTCATGACCGTTTGTTTCGACTGCACTGACGAGATGAAGAAACACTCTCCGGGTGTCGTACACATCGACGGCACGGCACGGCCGCAACTTATCCGCCGCGAGGACAACCCTGGCTACTACGACATTGTCGCGGCCTTCCATGAGAAGACCGGCATTCCCAGCGTGGTGAACACCTCGTTCAACATGCACGAGGAGCCCATCGTGCGTTCACCGAGGGATGCGGTACGGGCCTTTGTGCATGCGGGCCTGGACTTCCTGGTGCTTGGTCCCTACCTGGTGGAGCAGGCCCGAACGGCTCAGTAGCGGCGGCGGCGCGCCAGCCCCAGCACGATCAGCAGAGCCAGTAGCGACGCGCTGTTGTTGCTCGTAGTGTCTGCCATCGAGCAACTGCAGCCGTCGGCTACGCAGCGCCACGAGAGAGCCGGATCCGTGTCGTCGCAGTCTTCATCCAGGCCGAAGCCGTCTCGGTCCTGGTCGTCGTCGTTGCCATCGCAGTCCTGGTCGATGCCGTCGTACCAGACCTCGACCGCAGCAGGATTGACGCTTGCATCCTGGTCGTCGCAGTCGTCTTCGAGGACGAACTCGTCGTAGTCCTGATCGTTGTCGTTGCCATCGCAGTCCTGGTCGACGCCGTCGTACCAGATCTCATCGAGCCCTGGGTTGACGTCGGCATCCTCATCGTTGCAATCGCTCTCGTGGCCATAGCCGTCTTCGTCCTGGTCGTCGTCGTTGCCGTCGTCGCAGTCCGTGTTTTCATCGACGTAGCCGGTGGGCTGGGAACAGGACAGCGTGCTCACCTCGGGATTGCCGTATTCGTCGCCATCCTGGTCGAGGTACCAGGTGGTTGAGTCCAGCGCGCTGGGCTCGTCGACCGCGTCGTTGCAGTCGTTGTCGACGCCGTCGCAGACCTCGATGCCCTGCGAATTTACGTCCTCGTCCTGGTCGTCGCAGTCGCTGTCGTCGCCGACGTAGCCGGCGGGCAGATCACAGGCCACGGTGACGACACTGGGACTACCGATACCGTCCTCGTCGCCGTCGCCGTACCAGGTGGAGGCATCGCTGGCGTCGTCCTCGTCGACGGTGCCATCGCAGTCGTTGTCCTGGTTATCACAGACCTCGTCGTTGCCGGGGTAATTGGCAGCGTCGTTGTCGTTGCAGTCGGCGCAGCCGAGGATGCCGTCACT
>CAZBDA010000022.1:0-55513 GCA_964490445.1 uncultured Rickettsiales bacterium
TCGATGAGCCCGTCGCCATCGTCGTCGATCCCATTGGAGCAGTCCTCGGGGATGCAGACCTGGGCGCTCGCGCACTCGGTGTCTGTGCAGTCCACAAACCCATCACCGTCATCATCGACACTGTTCGTGCAGTCCTCGACGAGACACACCGGCTGGCTCGCACAGTCCGGATCAAGGCAGTCGATCAGCAGGTCCCCATCGTCGTCGAAGCCGTTGTCACACAGCTCCGCCGTGCAGATGGAGAGCGCAGAACAGTCGGAATCGGTGCAGTCGACATAGCCGTCGCTGTCATCGTCGATGCCGTTGTCACACAGCTCGGGGTTACACGCCGCCTCGGAACTGCACTCGGAATCCGCGCAATCGATGGCACCATCGCCGTCGTCGTCCAGACCGTTGCCACAGGTCTCGCCGCTCAGCTGACATAGAGGCTCTGACAGGCAGGCCGGATCGAAGCAGTCCACCAGCCCATCGAGATCATCGTCGAGACCGTTGGTACAGATCTCGGCAACACACACCGGCTGCGTCGCGCAGGTGGGATCTACGCAATCGACATAGCCGTCGCCATTGTCGTCGACGCCGTTCTCACAGAGCTCGACCGAACAGGACGGCAGCGAAGCGATGCACACGGGATCGGCGCAGTCGATCAGGCCATCGCCATTGTCGTCCACGCCGTTACTACACAGCTCCGGAGTACAGGATGGTTGGCTGGCCAGGCAGTCGCTGTCGGCACAATCAATCGCACCATCACCGTCGTTGTCGATGCCGTCGAGACAGAGCTCCTGGACGCAGGCGAGGCTGCCCTCGCAGTCGGGATCACCGGGGTCGTTGGAGGCGTTGTCGGCACAATCGATAAAGCCGTCGCCGTCGTCGTCGAGGCCATTGTCGCAATCTTCCGCCACGCACACCGTAGCTCCGCTGCACTGGTTGTCGGCACAGTCGATGTCACCGTCGCCGTCGTCATCGATCCCATTGCCACAGTCCTCGCTAATGCAGGGCGGTCCGAAGCTGCAGTCGGGATCGTTGCAATCGGTCGTTCCGTCGATGTCGTTGTCGAGGCCGTCGTCGCAGATTTCGGGCTGGCAGGTCTGCTCCGCCGTGCACTCGTCATCAGCACAGTCGAGTAGTCCGTCGCCGTCATCGTCGAAGCCGTTGCTACACGCCTCAGGGATGCAGTCGGCAGCCGTAAGGCAATCGGAGTCGACACAATCCAGCGCGCCATCGCCATCGTTGTCGAGACCGTCATCGCAGATCTCGACAATGCACGAGGGCTCGAGGACACAGTCACTGTCGACACAGTCCAGCGCGCCATCGCCGTCGTCATCGAGACCATTGCCGCAGTCCTCTGCAATACACAGGGAACTGGTCAGGCAGTTGAAGTCCACGCAGTCGACGAGTCCGTCACCGTCGTTGTCCAGGCCGTCGTCACACAGCTCAGGCTGACAGATCGTCACCGACCAGCAGGACGGATCATCACAGTCCAGCAGGCCATTGTTGTCATCGTCGATGCCATTGCCACAATCCTCGGCGGCAGTGCAGATTAGCGAGCCCTCACAGTCGACATCAGCGCAGTCGATGTCGCCGTCGCTGTCATCGTCGAGACCGTTGACGCAGTTCTCGATCAGGTTGCAGGACGGCTCGGCGATGCACTCGTTGTCGGCACAGTCGATGGCACCGTCGCCATCTTCATCGATGCCACCTGTGCAGATCTCTGCGATGCAGGACGGCACTGAGAAGCACTCGGCATCGCTGCAATCAAAGTCGCCGTCACCGTCATCATCGAGACCGTTCCCACACACCTCGGCGATACAGCCAGACTGGCTTGAACAGGCTGGGTCGGCACAGTCGATGAGCCCGTTGCTGTCGTCGTCAGCACCGTTGTCACAGTCCTCGGCCATGCAAACCGGGTCGGTGGCGCAATCGGGATCGAAGCAATTGAGCAACCCGTCGCCGTCGTCGTCGTACAGGTTGTCGCAGATCTCGTCATTGCAGGAGATGCTGAGCAGGCAGTCTGGGTCGGCACAATCGATTAGCGTGTCGCCATCGTTGTCGATTTCGTCGGAGCAATCCTCGTCATCGAGGCAGTCGGCGTGGGTCACGCACTCGGGATCCGCACAATCCAGCAACCCATCGGCATCGTCGTCGGAACCGTTGCCACAGTCCTCGTCCGCGCACACCACCAGGCCGAGGCAGTTGCTGTCATCACAGTCCACGTCGCCATCACCGTCGTCGTCGATGCCGTTGCTACAGTTCTCGGATCCTGGTCCCGGCTCCGTGCCGTCGCCGAGCAGGGTCAGCACCACCAGCCCATCTTCGAGATCAGTGGTGTTGTCGCCATCAAGCTGCTGGTCAGCGTTGCTGTGCAGCACTCCTTCACCGCTGTAGCTGTCTTCCTCTACGGGGACGAAGCTGATTGCGAACTGTTCGCTCTCGTCGGTTGCAAGGGTGATCGAGTTGGTGAGAGTGGTCTCGAAACCCTCGGGAAGGGCCAATTCCTCGATGACCAGATCGAGCGCACCCAGCGAGGTGATCGTGATGTCGAGTTCGTCCTCGGAGCCGATTTCGACTTCACCGAAGTCGAGCAGGTCAGGTTCAACCTCGATGATGACCAGCTGGTCTGTGACCGGATCGGTACTGTCGTCGTCGTCGTCGTCGTCACCACCACCGCCGGAAAACGAACCAGGCGGCCCATCGTTGTTGTTGCAGGCCGCCAGCGGCATGACCACTACCGAAACGAGCAGGCAATAGATCAGCCAAAGCAATCGGGCCATCAACGGACTCTCCGGACACGGCGCCGCACCAGGATCCATTAGCTACATGTCGCGGGCTCGCGCTGGTTTCCTAATGGCGGCCGATACAGGGTAGCAGGCAGATCCGGTCAATGCGCTGGGGAACGATCTGCCCGATCAGCCGGAATCGCCAGCCCGGGCGACCTCGATGTCCACATCGACCTCAGCACGGAAGCGCATCAACGCGATCGCGCCCAGCGCCACAGCAAACCAGAGGGTGCAGATGCGCACCACAAAGGATGCGGCCGCCGCGACCTCCGGGCGATCGGCGAGCCCCGGAGTGAAGTTGCGCGCCAGCTCGATGAGACCAAGATCCGTAGGACCAATACCACCGGGGGAGATGACCCCGGCGACGGTCGAAAACGAGTAGGCAAAGACAGCGACAGCGAGGCTCACTCCCGGCGGCTCCGGGAAGGCACTGAACGCCCAGTAGTAGCCCAGGCACTCGCAGAACCAGGCAACTGTCGCCAGCAGGAGCCCGACGACCAACGGACGCAGACTGAGCAGCGAGCGGGAAGAGTCGATGAGCTCGTGGATTTTCGGCGCCAACCGAGCGCCAACGGGCAAGCTACCCAAAAGACGGAGAGTGCCGTCGGTCAGGGAGCGGCTCTGCAGTACCACCAGGACCGCACACACAGACACGGCTGCGAACGCCAATACCAGCACTCCCTCGCGGCCGCCGTAGCTGGCCACCCCGAACGAGGCCAGCAGCAGCAAGGACAACAAGTCGGTCACTCGCTCGGCAAATACGACCGGCGCCGAGGTCGCCATGGGGATGCCGGCGCACTTCTTGAGCAGATACGACTTCAGGAACTCGCCGATCTTGCCCGGGGTAATCGTCATGGCCAATCCGGTCATGAAGATGGATAGAGAAGTCTTCCAGGGCACACGAATAGAGAGCGTGCGCAGGTAGATCTCCCAGCGTACGAAGCGAATGCCGTAGTTGCCGATGCTCAACACGAGCAACAGCGGCAACCACTTCCAGGCAAAGCTGCGGAGCGCACCGGCAACATCGTCCCAGCCCGCCCACAGCGCGTAGGACAAGTAGACCAGCACACCCAGGCCGAGCCCGATAAGCAGCCCGCGGCGAAACCTGTCGATGATCGTGCTACCCATGGCGGCGGCAGGATACCTGCGTCGAAGCGGACCGGCGACGGCGCCTCCCGGATCGCGGCCGGATCAAGCCTTCAGACGGCAGCTCTGAGTTCGGGAAGTACCACCGGCAGCGGCCGAACCAGGACGATCTCCTGCGGGCTGACCTCAGCTTGGTAGGCGAGCAGCTCGACCCCCGCTGCGGCGGCGCGCCGCAACTCCAGTCCATAGGCCGGATCGACTGCGTCAGCCGGAGCGACCTCGTCCACGCCGTCGCGCTGCACGACAAACACCAACACGCCACGTTTTCCTGCCTCAACCTGGGCCGCCAGTTCGCGAAGATGCTTGCGGCCCCGGCTGGTCACTGCATCGGGAAACAGGGCCCGGCGTCCTTCCACCAGGGTGACGTTCTTCACCTCGACCCAGGCAGGCGGCCGCTCTTCGTGGCCCTCGAGGAGAAGGTCGATCCGCGAGTTCTCGAGGCCATAGCGAACCTCGCGGCGGATCTGCGCGTACCCAGCAAGTTCGCTGATCAGGCCACTGCGTACTCCTTCATCGACCAGGCGGTTGGGCATCAGCGTATTGATTCCCACCGCCACGTCTGCCGGCGCGACGTGCACAATCTCCCAGGTCCACTTCAGCTTGCGGCCTGGCTTGTCTGCCGGACTCAGCCAGACCCTGCTGCCCGGATCCTGGCACCCCGTCATGCTCCCGGAGTTGTTGGTGTGGGCGATCACCTCGACCCCATCATCGAGGCGCACGTAGGCAAGAAAACGCTTCTCTCGACGAAGCAGGGTGCCTGGGATCAGGGGATCGGAAAATTGCACGGCAGCAGCCTGCCACAGTCGGCCGAGACTCTCCCGCCCAGACTAGAAAGGACGCTGGGCTACGACGCTGGTGACGCAGAAGTTGTTCACCGTGACCGCGAGAGTGACGCCGCGCAGGCACAGAGGGCAACGCTCTGTGCAGCACTGGGTCCCCTGCGATGTATCGACAAACAACGTTACGTGCAGACCGCAGGTCGGACAGCGTAGAACCACCGGCGAAACTTCCCCCAGATTGGGCCAGTCGAGCACCTCCGTCGAACCGTCTCCCCAGATGCTCCAATCCATGACTTCTGCTGTTGCGGCCATTGCGCACCTCCCCGGTGCCGAACGGGTGCAAAAAGCCATTGAAGTCAATGACTTAGATCTCCCGACCGATCAAGATCATATGCATGAAACAAGCTGGCGACCAAGAGAAATCCGGGCACGAACATGCCCGGGGTGAGCAGTACGCGGGGGCTTTTTTGTCAAGGAGATTCTTTGCCGTCCGATCTCGATAAATCTCGTCTTGTCAGGGCAGGTCGGAGCGACTACTTTCGCCAGGTTCCGCCCGCCGAAAACGGCCCTGTGGCCACGGAGAATGATGAGCGATCAGGTCGATCGAACGCGACTCCAGCAGTTGCTGAGAGAGGTGTTCGGGCATCGCGACTACCGGCCCGGCCAGGAGCCCGTCATCTCCCACGTTGCTGCCGGACGCGACGCGCTGGTCGTCATGCCCACCGGCGCCGGAAAATCACTGTGCTTTCAGCTTCCTGCCCTGTATCGCGAGGGCACAGCGGTGGTCGTCTCGCCTCTCATCGCCCTGATGAAGGACCAGGTCGATGCTCTTCAGCAACTCGGCGTCGCCACTACGCTGATTAACTCGAGCGTCGACCCGAGCGAGCGCGAAGCCCGACTGCAACGCGTGATCGATGGCGAGATCCGGATCCTGTACGTCGCTCCCGAGCGCTTCCGCGGCGGATCCTTCGCCCGGCGCCTGAACGAGGCCAATGTCAGTCTGTTCGTAGTCGACGAGGCGCACTGCCTGTCCCAGTGGGGACATGACTTCCGACCCGACTACCTGAGACTCGGACAGGTGCGGGAAGAGCTCGGCATGCCACCCACCATCGCCGCCACCGCCACCGCTACCCCGGTGGTGCGCCAGGACATCCTGGAGGTGCTGCAACTGCACGAACCGGGCGTGTTCGTCACCGGCTTCGACCGTCCCAACCTGAACCTGTCCGTGTACCCGGCGCGGTCGCGGAATCACAAGCAGGAAGTACTCCTGGCACAGCTTGCTCGGGTCGGGCGACCGGCGCTCATCTACTGCGCCACCCGGCGCTCGGTGACCTCGGTAACGCAGGCCCTACGAGAGTCGGGCGAGCGGTGTGCCTCGTACCACGCCGGCCTCGAGTCCGACGAGCGCAGCCGTATCCAGGAGCGCTTCATGGCGGGTGAGTTCCCCGTAGTGGTCGCCACCAACGCGTTCGGGATGGGCATCGACAAGGAAAACCTGCGGGCCGTCCTGCACTACGACATCCCGCGCACCATCGAGGCCTACTACCAGGAGATCGGCCGCGCTGGGCGCGACGGTCAGCCCGCCAACATCGTCCTTCTGTACAAGCGCGGGGATCGCTCCATACAGGAGTTCTTCATCGACAACAGCCATCCTCCCGAGGCGATGGTCCGTGGCACCTGGGAGGCACTCGACGCTGCGGGCAGCAACCCGGTGTTCCGCTCCCACCAGGCCATCGCCGACGCAATCGGCAAGGGCGCCACCGATCGGATGATCGGTGCATCGCTGATCGTCTTGGAGCGTGAACGTTGGCTACGGCGCCTGCCCGTGCGCGAAGGGCTCACCGAGATCACCTTCCTGCACCCACCGGGCGAGGGCCCACCCGCACCCAACCGTGCGGGACTGCCACGGCAACTGTGGGAGGAACTGAGTGCTCTGCGAACGCGCGGCGGCCACCCGGTCGAGAAGCATAGCTTCGGCGTACCTCCCCCCCGAAACACCGACGAATTCTGGGACTCCGTCGGAGCCTCCCCAGCGGCCGGAAGCAGCCCGCCGGCTCCGGCACAATTGTCCATTGCCGCGACCTTGCCCCGACACATCCCCCTGCACCTTCCGACGCTGGCGGCTGATCTGGGCGTCGACCGTCCCCGACTGAGTGGCGCCATGCGGCGAATCGAGGATCTCGGGCTGGTCTCGTGGACCTCCGCCGAACGCTGCAGCGGCGCCCGCCTGAGTCGCAAGGGCGAGGCCTTTGACCTCGACTTCGGGCCGCTGATCGAACGTCGACGACGCGAGTACGACAAGCTCGACAAGATGGTCGACTTTGCCGAGCAGGAGCAATGCCGACGGCGCTCGGTGCTGCTCTACTTCGGCGAAGAGGTCGACTGGGACTCATGTGGCAACTGCGATGTCTGCGAGCGAGGCCCAGGTGTCGTCGCCAAGCCGATGGCGCTGCAGCCTGAACAGGAGTTGATGGCTCGCAAGGCCCTGGCCTGCGTCGCCCGCATGGGCAACGGACACACAGCTGCCCTGGTGGGACGGGTACTGGCAGGCTCCGAGGCGAAAAATGTTACGCAGCGCGGCTTCCACCGGCTATCCACCTTCGGCTTGTTGTCCGAACTCACCCAGGACGAGACCCTCGACCTGCTGCGCGCTCTCGTCCGAGCGGGCTGCCTGGTCGAAACCGAGGTGACCCGAACAATTCGTGGCTACGAGCGCCGCTACCGGGTACTCAACCTCGCCGACCTGGGCAGCCAGTTGATGCGCCAGGAAGTCGACGACTTCACCATGATCTTCCCCAACATCGGTCCGCAGCAGCGGCGCGCCGCCGCCGCGAGCAGGGCAATGCGACGCGGCAATGACCAGTCAACAGGTCCTCTCTCCGACATCGAGCGGAGCCTGTTCGAGAAGCTGCGCGAGGTCCGCGCTGCCCTGGCGGAAAACGACAAGCGTCCGCCCTACACGCTGGGTAGCAACGCCCTGCTCCGCGAGATCGCCAGCACCAGGCCACGCGACCGCGACGATCTGCTACGCCTCAAGGGAATGGGCGAACGAATGTTCGCCAAAGTCGGCAAGCCCTTCCTGGACGTGGTCGAGGCCTTCAGTGATCCCGAAGCCAGCGCCGAGACCGGCACGGAACAAGCGAGACTGTAGCTGCTAGGTGCCGGGGGTCCAGGCAAAGCCGGGAGGCCCGGCGATTCCCCGTTCCCGGCGGATGTAACCGAGAAATGGGTTGGTGCGCAGCTCGTGGTCGAGCGTAGTGACGGGGCCGTGGCCACTGTGCGAGCGCAGGTGACCCGGTAGCTCCATGAGACGGCGAAGACTATCCACCATCAAGGCCGGCTCGCTGAGCGGGAAGTCGGTGCGACCGATGCTGCCGGCGAACAGCGTATCTCCGACAAAGATGTCCTCTTCGTCGTACCAGCAGCCCATGCCCGGCGTGTGACCCGGTGTCCGGATGAAGCGCAGTGTGGTCGCACCCAGCTGCACCGAGCCACCATCCTCGATGTGCTCATCGATACGGCCCAACTCGCATTCGAGGTGCGGCATACCGAACATCGTCGCCTGGAAGGGCAGGGTGTTGAACAACGGATACTCGTTGGCGTCCATCCAGGTGGGAACGTCCCAGACCTCCTGCAACAACGATAGGGCTCCCGCGTGGTCGAGGTGACCGTGGGTAAGAAGGATCATCTGGATGTCGGGGGCGGGGTCGAGCGCCTGCAGTCGCCTGACCAGCTCGTCCGACTCGCCGGTATCGATGATCGCCGAAGCCCCGGTCTCCCGGTCGGTGACCAGAAAGGTGTTCACGCCGAACATGCCGACGGTAAAGCACTGGATGTCGAGGGCCATTGCGCGCAGTTCCGTTAGGGAAGGCCGACCAGTTTCACGTCGCGTCCGACCAGCCGATTGACAACCACAGCAGCGCAGGCAAGGCCAAAAGCACCGGTGACGAAGCCCAGCGAGCCCTCGACCTGCACCCGGTCCTCGCAGCTATGGCCGCGATCTTCCTTGGGCGGGCAGACACACTGGAAGCCGCCGCTCTGCTGGTCGTAGTAAAGCGCCGTCGGTGCATGCGGTCGCTCAATAGAAAAGACTGCCGGCACGCCAATTGGACTGCTCAGATCCCAGCCGTACTGACGCCGCAGAATGGAGCGGATGTCGCGGGCAAAGGGGTCGTTGTAGGTGTCCTTGATGTCTGCCACCCGGATCTGCGTCGGGTCCATCTTTGCAGCGGCTCCCATGCTGGTGACTACCGGGATCCCACGACGCAGCAAGGTGTCGAGCAGGTGGCACTTGGCGGTGATGTTGTCGATCGCGTCGACCACAAAATCGGGCGCCTCGCCCTCCGGCAGCAGCCGGTCACTGGTCGTCTTCTCGTAGAAAGCTTCGTGGCTGGCGATCTCGAGGCGAGGGTTGATGAGCCGGCAGCGCTCGGCCATCACTTCGACCTTGCTGCGACCCACAGTGCCCTTGAGGGTGTGGATTTGCCGGTTGGTATTGGTGACGCAGATATCGTCGAAGTCCACCAGAGTCAGACGGCCCACCCCACTGCGAGCGAGGCTTTCCACTGCAAAAGAGCCTACGCCGCCAACCCCGAACACCACGACGTGCGCCTCGGCGAGCGAAGTCATGCCACGATCGCCGAGCAGGCGGGCCGTGCGGTCAAAGCGACGCTGGTGACGAGGCAGGCTCTCGTCCGGATCAAGATCAAGCGGCAAGGCCGTCTCGGCCCTCCCCTTGCGCCTGCTCACCAAAGGGGTTGAGCAAACCGCTGAGTCGTCGACCTCGATCTTGGCTTGCGGTTGACTCATGGCAGGGGATTGTCTCGATCGGGCGACAATTGTCGAGTCTTTTCCGGCACGCCGAGCCGGCAGAACTCAACTCGGAGGCAGGGAAAACAGTCTCCGAGCGTTGCTCTCGGTGCACGCCGCGAGGTCGTCTACAGCCACCCGACGCAGCTCCGCCACCCACGCGCACAGCTCGGGAAGTTGCTGCCAGCCCTCGTCGTCGGTCTCGAGCAACAGGTGCTCATCGGGGATGCGCCGGATCACCTCTTCCCTGCCCCGCCCGCGCGGCGAAACCGACAACAGGAAGCCCGCCTTAACCCACGGGCCTACCATCTCCACCGGTCCCTGGAAGTCGTGCACCATGCCGCGCAGATGGCTGTCTGCCGCAGCGATCTCCTGCAGGCAGAGTCCGTGGCTTCGCACCACGTGCAGGATCAGAGGCAGCGAGGCTTCCGAGGCCATCTCCAATTGCCGGCGAAACGCACTCAGTTGAGTCTCTTTTGGGCCAGCTCTTCGTCCCTTGTCCAGTCCCGTCTCGCCGACAGCGCAGACCGACCCGGCCTGGACCCGAGCCCACAGAGCGCTTAACTCGGCGTCGAGTTCGTCGAGCTCGGGCAGGTACCAGGGATGCAGTCCGGCTGCGGCAACCAGCCGCGAGTCGCCTGCCGCCAGTGCCGCAGATGCAGCGTCGCGCTCGGCGCTGACGCCAGGCAGGATCCAACCAGAGATGCCGAGCGACCGGGCGGCCGGCGGGGCTTCCTCCAGGTGGGCATGGGCATCGAACACAACGGGTCGTATCGTAGCCCTTCGCCACTTCCTGCGGGCAGCGGCCCGAACCGTGATATGACCTCGCCATGAAACGACCCGACTCCCTGCTGTTGTTGGCGCTGCTCGGAGCCACGCTCTTCGCGGCCTGTGAGGCGCCCCGTACTGGCTCGGATGACGACGATTCCGAGGCTGATGACGACGATGCCGGCGACGATCTCCCGGACCGATTGTCGGTGCAGACCTCCCTGGGCAGCTTCGAGATCCAGTTGTTCTCCGAGGACTCTCCGATCACCGCGACCAACTTCCTCAGCTACGTCGACGAGGGCTTCTATGACGGCGAGGATGGCCTCGGCGCCACCATCTTCCACCGCATCATCGCGGACTTCATGGTCCAGGGCGGCGGCCAGACGGACACCGGCACTCTCAAACAGACGCATCCGGCCATCGTCAACGAGGCCACCGACAGTGGCCTCTCCAACACCCGGGGCACGCTGGCCATGGCCCGAACCAACGATCCCGACTCGGCGACCGCCCAGTTTTTCGTCAACCTCGTCGACAATGCCTTCCTCGATCCCGGTGGCTCGACCTCCGCTGGATATGCCGTGTTCGGCGAAGTCACCACCGGCATGGACGTCGTCGACGCCATGGGAGCGGTAACAACGGATTCCAACGATGCTCCACTGGAAACCATCCGCATCGAAGACATCGAACGTCTCTGAAGTGGCCATGCGCCGCCTCCCCAACACAACTCACCCACAGCGGGGAGTCCCGCACGTTTCCTGCCCAGGGACAGGCGCAGGCAGCAGGCCGGACCTACGGTGTATCCTGCGACGGCAATGAGCAGACAAAAGCCCAGTCACGTGTTTCTCGCGTTGCTCCTGGCACTTGGTTCTGCGGGCTGCACCGGCAACGAGAAAAAGGGTGAGGCCAACGACGACGACTCGGCGGAAGACGGCGAGAAGGAAGACCCGGCAGTCACTGCCATTCGAGTCAAAGAGGTCGAGGGCGGTCGAATCTCCGAGACCATCAAGGCGGCCTCCACCGTGATCGCGGACAAGCGCGCCGACGTTGTTCTCGAGATCAGCGGCACCGTGCAGGAAATCCGCGCCGAGGAAGGGGACCTGGTCAAGGCTGGCAAGGTGCTCGCCATCCTCAAGAATCCGCAGGTCACCGCAGAACTCAAGCGCGCCGAGGCCAACTTCAGCAAGGCGAACGAGGACTTCTCTTCTGTACAGGGACTGTTCGAACAGGGCTTCGTTGCCCGCCGGGAGTTCGAGGAGGCCAGGCTGGCTCATGACACCGCGCGCGCCACGGTCCAGCAGGCCCGCGCGGCCGACGCTTCTCGCAGGGTCAAGAGTCCAATCCGCGGGACCGTCAGCCTACGCGGCATCCGCTACGGAGAGGCCGTCACACCAGGCACGATCTCATTCCAGGTCGTCGACCTCCGGGAATTGCTGGTCGAGGTCAAGCTCCCCGAGAAGGACCTCGCTCGACTGCGAGTCGGACAGCAGGTTCACGTCCGCAGTGAACTGCTCGAAGACGGCGAGGCGGCGGGAAAAGTCGAGCGAATCAGCCCTGTCATCGACGCACGCACGGGGACGGTGAAAGTCACCGCTGCCATCGACCGCAAGGAAAAGCGGGTGCTCCCTGGAATGTTCGTACAGCTGGAGATCGTCGTGGCGACCCACGAAGATGCCCTTCTGATCCCGAAGGTCGCGCTGGTCTACGACGAGGGCAAGCCCACCGTGTTTCGAGTAGAGGATGGCAAAGCTGTTCGCCAGGAGATCAGCAAGGGCTTCGCGGGCGCCGAACAGATCGAAGTGCTCGAAGGGCTGAGTGCAGGGGACCAGATCGTCGTCGCCGGGCAGGGACTGCTGCAGGATGGAGCGGCGATTCGGATCGTCGACTGAACGCCTCGAGGGGTTGTGATGGATAGCGACTCCCAGCAGGGCATCTACGCGGCGTTGGTTCGACGTCCCGTCGCGACCGTGATGGCTTGTCTCGCGGCTGTGGTCTTCGGTGCCGTGTCCTACACGAACCTGCCGCTCAACCTCATGCCGAACCTCGACTACCCGACGCTGACGGTGCGCAGCGAGTACCCGGGTGCCGCCCCGGGTGAGGTCGAGACCTACTTGTCGCGAGAACTCGAGGAGGCGCTGTCGACAGTTCCCGGACTCAGCCGGGTCGAGAGCATCTCGCGAGCAGGAATGTCCGACGTCATCCTGGAGTTCGACTGGAACACCGACATGGACGATTCCGCCCAGGTCGTGCGGGAACGCCTGGGTCTGGTCAACCTGCAGGACGAGATCCGGCGTCCCCTGGTGCTGCGTTTCGATCCGAATCTCGAGCCAATTCTTCGGCTCGCCCTGTACAGCTCGGCAGAGGACAACAGCAGCGAATACCGGCTCGTCCAGCTACGCAAACTGGCCGAAGACGAAATCCGGCCGCTGCTGGAACGCGTCCCCGGGGTCGCGGCCGTCAAGGTCCTCGGCGGCCTGGAGCAGGAGATCCGGGTCGAGATCAACCAGGGACTGCTGCACGCAAGGGGCTTCACCATCGCCGAAGTCATCGCGCGGCTCCGCGCCGAGAACGTCAACGTCGCCGGCGGCTCGCTCCTCGAAGGGCAAACGGAGTACCTGATCCGCACACTCAACGAGTTCTCGGGGCCCGAAGAAATCCGCAGCATGGTGCTCGTCAACAGCGACGGAAACGTCGCCCGCCTAGAGGACTTCGCAACGGTCAGGACCACCCCGAGAGACCGCGAGGTGGTCGGACGAGTTGCCTCGGGTGAGGCCGTGGAGATCGCGATCTACCGAGAGGCTGACGCCAACATCGTCCTGGTCAGCAGGGCAGTACGAGAGTTGGTCTTCGGAACCGCCGACCAGCAGGCCTACGTCGAGAACTGGAAGAAGCGGACAGCGAAGGGCGAAGTCGGCAGGGACGGCACCGAAACCGACACAAAGCCCGAAGACGAGGCCAGCCAGGGCGAAGCGGAAGACAAGGCCGAAGAACCACGAGAAGAAGATGAGAAGGAGAAGGCGGCAACACGCTCCGAGCAGCGCAAGGTGCACAAACAGCTGACGGCATTCCTCGCCTTTGAGATGCCCGAAAACACAGAGTTCCTACTCATCTCTGACCAGGCCCGCTTCATCGAGCGCTCCATCAGCGATGTCATCGGTACCGCCTGGGGGGGGGCTCTCCTTGCGGTGCTGGTCCTCTTTTTGTTCCTTCGACACGGAGCGTCCACCGCGATTATTGCGACGGCAATTCCGGTCTCGGTGGTGGTTACCTTTGCGCCGATGTACCTGTTCGGCGTCAGCCTCAACCTCATGTCCCTGGGTGGACTCGCGCTGTGCATCGGCATGCTGGTAGACAACTCCATCGTCGTGTTGGAGTCCGTCCACCGCTGTCGCGAAGAGGGCGATGCCCCCTTCGCGGCCGCTGTGCGCGGTGCACGCGAAGTGAGCGCAGCGGTCACAGCCTCGACCCTGACGACGGTGGCAGTCTTCCTGCCGATCGTCTTCGTCACCGGCGTCGCTGGCCAACTGTTCGGACACCTGGCCCTGACCGTCGTCTTCGGACTGCTGGCCAGCCTCGCTGTCGCGCTGTTCCTCATCCCGGTCCTGATCGCACTGCGCCTGCGCGAAGGTAGCGACACGGCGGACGACGCGGGGCTGGCAAGGATCTCCTTCCTACAGCCGTTCCGCGATGCTGGGGCATCGTTTCGGTGGATGGTGGACCGCAGCAAGACGCGTCACCTGCTGCGCCTCTTTGCCCTGCCCTTCCTCGTGTTTCGCTTCGTGCTGGTCGCGGCATTGCTATGGCCGCTGTGGCTGGTGACCCGCGTCCTGTGGCTGCTGATGCAATGTTTCTACGGTCTGCGGCGACTCAGCACCTTGTTGCTGGGCGGTGGAGTTTCCCGCGTGGGAAGCGCCATCGAAGGTAGCCTCGAGAGCCTAAAGGACAGCTACCGGCGCACCCTGCGGGTCGGCCTGGCACGGCCGGCATCAGTTCTACTGCCCGCGATTCTGCTCTTCCTGCTGGCTATTCTCGGCCTCCGTGACCTGGGACAGGAACTGCTCCCGGAGGTCCACCAGGGAGTCGTACTCACCCGAGTCCGCATGCCGGTGGGCACTCCGCTGGAGCGCACACTCGAGGTCTCCGAGGCCCTTGCGGAGCGCGCCGGACGGTTCGCGGGCGTCGAGGCAGTGTTTGTGTCGGCCGGCGTGGAGCAGGAAATAGGCACCAGCTCCGAGGCCGGGGAAAACACCGCCAACCTGGTCGTGCGGCTGAAGGCCTCGCCGGATCCGGCTGAAGCAGAGCTGGCGACCCGAGAAGGCATGCGCGAGGCAGCGCAGTCCCTGCCCGACTTCGAGACGAGTTTCGCATCGCCCAGCCTGTTCTCGTTCCGCACACCCCTGGAGATCGAAGTCCGCGGCAACGACCTGGGCGAACTCCGGCGTGCAGCCGACCAGGCCGTGCTCGCCATGAAGGAACTCGAGGGCCTACGAGACGTGCGATCGAACCTCAGCGCTGGCTACCCCGAAGTGCAGCTTCGCTACGACCGAGACAAGCTCGAGCTGTACAACCTCGACATCAGTACCGCGGCCCAGGCTGTCCAGGACAAGGTGGCAGGTCGGGTCGCCACCGACCTTCGTGGCCAGGGCCGACGCACAGATGTCCGAGTGATCCTTCGCGACCAGGACCGCGACAGCCTCGAGGACCTCGCCCGGCTCGACATCAACCCGCGCGGACTGCCGCCAATCCCGCTCGAGGCTGTCGCCGAACTGCGAACCGCCGAGGGCCCCTCCGAGATCCGTCGTAGCGACGGCGAGCGCTCGGCACTCATCACGGCCAACCTGCAGGGCGTGGATCTCGGCTCGACAGCGACCCGGGTTCAATCGCTCCTCGACCAGTTGGACATCCCCGAAGGCGTCCGCCTCGAAGTCGCCGGCCAGAGCGGGGAGATGAAGGCCAGCCTCGCGTCTCTTCGTTTCGCACTGCTGCTCGCGATCTTCCTGGTCTACATCATCATGGCGAGCCTGTTCGAATCGATCCGGCAGCCGCTAATCATCCTCATGGCGGTGCCCCTGGCGCTGGTCGGGGTCGTCGCCGGACTCTGGGCAACCGGCACCTCGATTTCCGTGATCGTTCTCATCGGCGGCATCGTCCTGGCCGGCGTGGTCGTCAACAACGCCATCGTCCTGGTGGACTACGCGAACCGGCTGCGGAGCCGAGGCCTGTCGGTCACCGAAGCCCTGGTTGAAGCCGGAGCCGTGCGGCTTCGGCCGATCCTCATCAGCACGCTGACCACCGTCCTCGGCCTGCTACCCATGGCCTTCAGCAGCGGTGAAGGAAGCGAGATCCGACAGCCCCTGGCACTCACCATCATCGCAGGGCTGCTCTCAGCCACGGTCTTGACCCTGATTGTCGTGCCGGTGTTGTACCGGGGCCTGGTGGGGGAAAAGAGCCAAACATGAAGGGGCTCGGGAGCCTGTTACCGCGCTTCTCCCTGAACCGTCCCGTGACGGTATCGATGATGCTCGTCGCGATCCTCGTAACGGGGCTGCTGTCCTGGCAGCGCATCCCCGTGCAACTGATGCCCAGCGGCTACGACTTTCCCTACCTGTGGGTATGGATGCCCTACCGCGACTCAACTCCCCAGGAAACTGAGCGACAGATCGTCCGACCCGTCGAAGACGCCATCGAGACACTACCCGGCGTCCGGCGGCTCACCTCCGGTGCCGGACGCAACTTCGCACGCTTCGAGATCGAACTCGACCAGGACGTCGACATGGCCGAAGCCTGGAGTGGCCTCACTGAGCGGCTCGAGCGCGCGCGGCTTGATCTCCCCGAGGACTTCGACAAGTACTACGTCTACAAGTACAACCCCTCGGATTCACCCATCATCTGGGCAGCAGTCACCTTCCCGTCGGAAGAAGACGACCCTGCCTTTTTGGTGGAGAGCCGGATCATGCGGGACCTGGAGCGTGTGCCGGGAGTCGCCCGCGTCGAGTTCCACGGCGCACACAGGTCGCGGGTCTACATTGACTTCAACCGCGAAGCGCTCGATCGGCATGGCATCTCGCTGTACGAGACGATGCAGCGAATCCAGGGCGACAACTTCACTACGCCGTCGGGGACGATTGATGCCAATGGTCGAGTGGTCCTGTTGCGCTCGATCGCGACCTTCGAGAGCGACGAGCAGATCGCTCGCCTGCCAATCGGCAAGGGGCGCGTCCTCGGTGATGTCGCCGAGGTCATGCTGGCTCGCCCGCTCAGCACTTCCATCCACCGGGTCAACGGCAAGAGTGCCGGGTCCCTCGACATCTACAAGGAAAGCGGCGCCAACACGCTCGAGGTGTGTGAAAAGGTCCACGCGACCCTGGCTGGTTTGCAGGCAGACCCCGACCTCGAGGGCTACGAAGTCCTGCCGTTCTTCGACCAGGGCAAGCTGATCCAGGAGAGCGTCGACAACCTCCTGACAGCGGCCATCCAGGGCGGACTGCTGGCAGTCCTCGTGCTGCTGCTCTTCCTACGGCGCCTGCGCGTGACCCTGTTGATCGCAGCATCGATCCCGCTGTCTCTGCTCATGACGGTCGTCATCCAGCACGGCCTGGGAGAGTCGATCAACCTGCTGTCGATGATGGGAATGATGCTGAGCGTCGGCATGACTGTCGACAACTCCGTGGTCGTGGTGGAATCCATCTACCGACACCGTGAACTGGGAGCATCAGCAGCAGAGGCGGCGGTGGCTGGCACCGCTGAGGTCGCGCTGGCCATCCTCGCCGCAACACTGACCACCGTCGTGGTCTTTCTGCCCATCATCCTGATGTCGAACGATGCCGGGTTCAGCTTCTTCATGGGACGGCTGGGACTGCCCGTCTGCTTTGCCCTGGCTTCGTCCCTGCTGGTAGCGCTCGTCATGGTGCCACTGGCCACCTTGCTGACCAACGAGCCTGCCAAACCCTCCCGCTGGCTGGCCTCGCTGGTCGCACACTACGAGGTGATCCTCAACTGGGTGCTCAGTCATCGCTCCACGGCCTTTGCCCTGACCATGCTGGTGGTCGGCTCCATGAGCTATCCGATGAACAACCTGGACAAGTCCAACACGAGCAGCGACGCGATCATCGACTTCGTGATCGGAGTCGAGTTCCCTTCGACCTTTTCAACCAGCGAGATCGACGCCAGCCTGAAGCGCTACGAGAAGCTGCTCGAGGGCAAGCGCGAGAAGTGGCGAATCCGGGCGATTCGAGTCCGTCGCTGGGGGAGTTCGAACAAGGCCTACGTGATGGCCTTCATGGAAACTCGCAAGCGCGGGGACATCTCCAAGGAAGAGGTCGAAGAGCAGCTGCCAGACCTCATCAAGAGCGTCGAGATCCCCGGGGTCGAGGCCTGGTCAGGCTGGAGCCAAAGAGGAGACGATGACAAGTCGCTGGACATCGAGCTGTACGGAGAAGACGCCGATCGGCTCGTGGAGCTGGGTGAAGAGATCGTACGCCGGCTTCGGCAGGTCCCCGGGATCCTGGGAGCGACAGCCGACCTGGAAGACAGCGAGTTGGAACTCCACGTCGACATCAACCGCGAGCGTGCCGCACGCTACGGTGTGGCTGCAGATGTCCTCGCAGGCACCGTCTCCTTCGCCTTCCGCGGCTCCCAGCTGCAGCCAGCGCAGATCGAGGACCGTGAAGTGGCTGTACAGGCCGGCTTTCGCCTGCAGGACAGGGCCGACATTCGCACGCTGCAGGACTTCGGCATCTGGTCGCCCGTCGGAGGAGAGGTGGCCCTTGGAACGGTCGCCAGCCTCAGCTTCAGCAAAGGCCATGACTACATCCGTCGCGAGAACCGGAAAACCGGGCTCGACATCAGCGTCACCGTCGAGGAGGAGGACCTCGCCGCGGGCTATGAGCTGATCCGCCAGGGCCTCGCAGAACTCAAGCTGCCGCGTGGCTACTCGTGGACCGCAGGAGATCGCTGGAAAGAGTTCAGAGAACAAGACCGCGCCCGCAAGTTCGCGCTCTTGATGAGCGTAGCCTTCGTATTCTTGCTGATGGGGATGCTGTTCGAGTCCGTCTGGACTCCACTGGCGGTGCTGTTCTCGATTCCGTTCGCCTTTGTCGGCGTGTACTGGATGCTGTTTGCTACCGGCACGACCTTCGAAATCATGGCCGGCATTGGCCTGGTCATCCTCGTTGGCATCGTCGTGAACAACGCGATCGTCCTGCTCGACCGGGTACAGCAATATCGCCAGCAGGGAATGCAGCGGGAACAATCCCTGCTACTGGCAGGGCGAGAGCGGCTACGGCCGATCCTGATGACCGCCGCCACCACCGTCGTCGGCCTGCTCCCCATGGCCATCGGCAAGTCCGAGATCGTCGGCACGCCTTACTATCCCCTGGGTCGGGCAGTCATCGGCGGCCTGTTCGCATCTACCGTACTGAGCCTTCTGCTCATCCCGCTGTTCTACACCTACCTCGACGATCTGCGACAGACCCTGGTCGCGGCCGTCCGGGCTCGCCCCTCGCCCCCACTCGAGATCTCGAAACTGGAGGAAGCATGAACACAATCATGCCTCGCACTCTCTTGCTTGCTCTGAGCCTTGCACTCCTGGGCCTGCCACTCGTCACCTCGGCACGGGCAGCCGATGAACCGGACCCCAGTCAACTCGAGAAAGACATCCAGGCGATCCAAAGTCTGTCTGCACTGGGCGAGGATGCTCAGGTGCTCAGTCTCGAGGAGGCGCTACAGAAAGCCCTGGCCGAGAACCTCGGGCTGCAGGTCGCCGTACTCAACCTGAATGCAGCACGCTCGCGGCTCAAGGCGAGTTGGGCGCCATTTGTACCCTTCGCCACCGGTTCATGGGGAGTCCAGCCCTTCAAGCGCGAGCGCTGGTTCGACCAGTACAAGACCTGGGAGCGCAGCGATGGCTACACCGGCAGCTACTCCCTGGGAGTCGGCGGAGTGCTGCCGACCGGCACCACCCTCACAGCCGCCTGGTCCCAGGGCGAGTTCCGCCAGGAGACCTCTTATGACCCCGAGATCTTCGTCGACAACCCGCTCGCCCCGGACGCGCCGATCCCCATACTCGTGAACAACGAGTTCCAGACCAAGTGGTCGTCGCTGAGCTTCAGCCTCAACCAGAGCCTGCTGGAAGGGATCTCACCGAAATACCAGCTGCGCGCAATCGAACAGGCGCGCATCGCGGTCAACCGAATCGAACTCGAGGAAGTCCGGCAGATGTCCTCGGTCGCGTCCGATGTCCTGAAGTCGTACTGGGACCTGGTGGCAGCGCGGCGGCTGGTAGAGATCCAACGGATCGATCGCAGGCTCGCCCAGGAGCAGCGAACGGTTACCGGGGCGCGAATCCAGGCGGGCGAGTTGGCGCCAGTGGAGCTGCTCCGCATCGACGAGACGGTGGCGACGAGGCAGGCGGAGTTGCTCGAGGCGGAACGCGCGGCGGCCGAGGCCGAGCAACGACTCAAGCTGCTGATGGGAGTACGCCGCGACGAGACGATGTACGGCAAGACGCTGCGTCCCGGCGACGGCATCGTCGGCAACCTGCCCGGTCGCGAGCGGGAAACCTCGCTGGAGGTCGCGCTGCAGTCGAATCCAGACCTGCAGCTCGCGCGGCGGGATCTTGAGAGCCGCAGCATCGACTGGCAGGGTGCCCGCCACGAACTGCTTCCGAACCTCGACCTGAACGCCAACCTCAGTCTCAATGGCAGCGGCTTCGACCATCGAGAAGCCGTAGAGGACGTGTTCGCTCGCAAGTTCCCCAACTTCGAGATCGGCATGAACCTACAGGTGCCACTACCTGATCTCGGAGCACTGGAGTCGGTACGTGCGGCAGACCAGGAAGTCGAGGCTGCAAAGATCTCTCTGGAGGTGGCCGAGATGCAGGTCTTGTCGGGACTGGAGACCTCTTTGCGATCAATCCAGTCCTTCGGCGCACAGGTCGAGGTAGCAAGAGTCCGGGTGGATCTCGCCGCCAAGACAGCGGAAGCTTCTGAGGCAACCTTTGGCGCGGGACGAAACACGCTACGCGAGGTACTCGAGGCCCAGGCGGCGTTGAAGGAAGCACGGGTCGCCCTGGTCCAGGCCGAAGTAGAGCAACTCAAGGCACGAGTCGACCTCGAACTACTACGCGGCTCGCTGCTCGAAACCCTTGGAGTCCAGAAGTTGTAGCGACTCGGGTCGGCTAGGATCTTTTCATGAGACGAGTGCTGCTCGCACTGCTGCTGCTGCTCCCGGGTTGCCGAGACACGCCGGCAGACCTGGGCGACGACACCAGCGGCGGGCTTGAAGAAGTCTCACCGATGGACGCCGCGCGGGCCTTCTCTGCATCCCAGCCCTACTACCTGCAAGCAACAGATAGCGGCGGGGTCCCCGCAGGCCTTCCGGATCTGCGCGCCGCCACCTGCGGGGGCTGCCACACAGAGATCTACGCCGAATGGCGCATCTCCACCCACGCCCGTGCCTACGGGGACGATCCGCAGTTCCAGGCCGAACTACACAAGTCCAGAAACGAGGGCGGCGATGTCGGCTGGATGTGCCTGAACTGCCACACACCGCTGATGAGCCAGCAGCCCAAACTGGTCACCGGGCTGCACGATGGCAAGCTCAACCAACCCCAGTACCTGGACAACCCCGGCTTCGACGCCACACTGCAGCACGAGGCAGTCACCTGTGCCAGTTGCCACGTGCGTGACGGCGTCGTACTCGGCCCCTTCGGGGCTGGCGGGGCTCCCCACGCCGTGCGCCGTTCCGAGGACCTGCTGACCAACACCGTGTGCACCCGATGCCACCAGGCAAAGGCACACTTCGAAGAGTTGGCTCTGGCCTGCGTATTTGATACCGGTTCCGAGTTCGAGGCCGGGCCCTACGCGGCACAGGGCTTCACCTGCCAGAGCTGCCACATGCCGGAAATCGAGCGGCCCCTCGTCTCGGAGGGAGCAAGCCGCAAAACTCGCCGACACTGGTTTGGCGGCTCGATGATTCCGAAGCAGCCTCACTTCGAAGAGGAACTCGCTGCCATCCGCTCCCACTACCCCGACGGACTGGCGGTGGCGTGGATCGGGCTGCCCAACAGCATCGCAGCCGGCCGCTCCAGCAGCCTGCGCTTCCGCATCCAGAACCAGCACGCCGGACACATGCTGCCGACAGGCGACCCCGAGCGCTTCCTGGTGATCAATGCACGGCTTCGGGATGCTTCGAACAGGGTGGTCGCCGAACGCAGCGAGCGGATCGGCGCAGTCTGGGAATGGTCACCACAACCGCGCAAGATCAGCGACAACCGGCTAGCTCCACAGGAGGCCCGCGAGTTCGACCTGGAGCTTCCAGCCCTTCCCGCCGGCACGCTGAGCCTCGAGCTGGAGGCCAGCAAGTGGCGTATCAGCGAACAGAACCAGCGCTACCACCAACTGGAAGGTCAAACCGTGCCGGGCCGCATCTTCCACCGCGCGAGCACGACTCTGGCCATCCGATAACGAACTCAGTCCAGCAGGTACTGCCAGTACAGAGTCACGAAGCCGCTCTCACCTTCCTCGTCGTAGTAGTTGGCCACCTGCAGGCGGAGACAGTCTCCGAAGCGATCCTGCAAGGCAAACACCGCGAAGTTGGGAATGGCCTGGTGCGAACTGAGGCGATAGCGAAACCAGCCAGTCAATTGCACATTGTGACCGACACTGGGCCGAGGACCTGCTAGGTCGGGGTCCGCCTCGCTGTCAGCCTCCCAGTCCGAGTCTTCCAGCGAAGAGCAACTCACCTGGGCGGCATCATCACCGATGGAAGGAGGGTTCTCTTCGTCTCCCGATACCAACTCGATGCTTCCCCGACTGAAACTGGTTCCGCCCGAATAGGGACCCGAGGCCGTGGCGAGGACGAACTGGCTGAGCGCCAGGTCCCAGTCTGGAGCATTCAGGGGATCTTCCAATAGCAACGGCGAGCCGTCCTCGGCCAGCAATTGCTGGTCTCCAGCGAAATCGAAGAACGCCCACTCATCGGCTTCCTGGCTCTCGATAACCGTGACCGCCGCGTCGCCGGGATCGACCCACGGGATCTCGACCTTGCAGCCAAGGGCACAAAGGACAAGCAAGCCTGCTAGGACAGCTCGGGGGAAAAAGTGAGGACGCATGACGGGACCATGGTAGCAGCCGGCGAGGCAATTCGAACGGGACCTCAGCAGCCCGATTGACCTGCCCTTCTTACAGCGCCTCAGGATGCCTTTTGCTTGCCTCCCGGCAAGGCGCCGGACTCACGCAGCGGAGCAACCACCTTGTTCATGAGCAGCTCCATCGAACTCATCACCTTCTTGTGATCGAGACCACCGAGGCGAGTCCAACACAACACATCGCTGAGGCCCTCGTACATGCCCAACAACTCGAGCAGCTTGCCCTGCACGTACTCAGCGTCACCCACCAGGAAGGCGTGCTGGAAGGGGCTCTTCTCGACGATGTCGGCAAAGCTCATGAGGCCGGCGTCATACGCCTCCACGAAACCCTTGAGGGTCGCGTGCAGGTTGCGGTAGTAGCCCTCGTGCTGGGGGTACTCCTTGGCCGGAATGAGATCGCAGAAGGTACGGAAGTACCACATGCAGGGCTCGGCGAAGTCCTCGAGCGCCTGCTCGCGGGTCTCACCTACGTACACGAAGGCAAGACCACCAATGCGGAAGTCGTCGGGGTCGTGGCCGTCGCCGCGAAGGATCTCGCGGTACTCGGTGATGACCTCGGACGGGGTACTCAGCGGGGTGAACAGCAGGTTCAGCTGCTGCATTGCCTGGTACTTGATGGTGTCGGGATTGAACGACGCGCCCCAAAATGGCGGATGCGGCTTCTGGAAGGGACGCGGCCGCGTCTTGACCTCCTCGAACTGGTAGTGCTTGCCCTCGTAGCTGAAGCTGTCCTCGGTCCAGGCGCGGCGCACGATCTCGGCACACTCGTTGAAGCGCTCGCGGCTCTCCTCGAAGGGGATCCCGTAGCCACGGAACTCGCCGGGCTGGTAGCCACGACCGATGCCAAAATCGAAGCGTCCGCCGGAGAGCTGGTCGAGAAAGGCAAACTCTTCTGCCAGCCGCACCGGGTTGTGGAAGGGCAATACACAGACTGCCGTACCAATGCGAATCCGCTTGGTGCGCGCCGCGATAAAGGCACCAAACACCTGCGTCGACGGCATGACCCCGTAGTCGGTGAAGTGGTGTTCTGCCAGCCAGACCTCGTCGAGTCCGACCCGGTCGGCGTACTCGATGAGTTCCATGTTCTCGTCGTAGTACTGCTGCTCAGTGCGCTCACCCGGCGATTCGAAAAGATGAAGCAACCCGAAACGGGTCATAAGACCTCCCGCTGTCTTTTGGCAACTGCAATCGAAGAGGATGTAGTCCCCTTCAAGAAGTGCAGAGTATAAGGTAGCACCTGATACTTTACAAAAGGTGAATTCCAATCAAAACTCAAGTTCTCGATCAAGGGCTGCACATGTGGAGTGCTGCAGCCGATCGGAATGGAAGTACGGGATCCGAAAATGAACGCTAAACCCTGGATCATGAGGACGTATGCGGGCCATTCCTCTGCCAGGGAGTCGAACGAGTTGTTCCGCAAGAACCTCTCTCGCGGACAGACGGGCCTATCGATTGCCTTCGATCTGCCCACCCAGTGCGGCTACGACGCGGACCACCCACTGGCACGTGGCGAGGTCGGCAAGGTGGGCGTGCCGGTCAGCTCACTGGCCGACATGGAATTGCTGCTCGACGGCATTCCCATCGAGGAAGCCAACACTTCGATGACCATCAATGCACCGGCACCCTGGCTGCTGGCG
This sequence comes from uncultured Rickettsiales bacterium, assembly GCA_964490445.1. Classification (GTDB taxonomy): domain Bacteria; phylum Myxococcota_A; class UBA796; order UBA9615; family UBA9615; genus UBA6601. Next base: position 24,059 of record CAZBDA010000022.1, read on the forward strand.
CTGTACATCGCACTTGCCGAGCGGCGGGGCCTCGACAAACAGCTGCTGCGTGGCACGGTCCAGAATGACGTACTCAAGGAGTTCCTCGCCCGCGGCACCTGGATCGTCGGCCCCGAGCCTGCTCTACGACTGACAACCGACCTCATCGAATACACGGTCACGGAGATGCCGGCGTTCAGTCCCATCAACCTGTGCTCGTACCACCTACGCGAAGCCGGCGCGACTGCCGTGCAGGAGATCGCCTTCACCCTTGCCAACGCTATCGCCGTGCTCGACGCCATCGAGGTGCCCGACGAACTCATGCCCAAGGTGGTCGGACGCATCAGCTTCTTCTGCAACGCAGGCATCCGCTTTGTCGAAGAGACCTGCAAGATGCGCGCATTCACCAGGCTGTGGGAGCGCATCACCCGCGAGCGTTACGGTGTCGAAGACCCGAAGCTGCGGCGCTTCCGCTGCGGCGTACAGGTGCACTCCCTGGGACTGACGGCAGAACAGCCCGAGAACAACCTCACCCGCATCGTGCTGGAATCCCTCGGAGTCCTTCTCAGCAAGGACGCCCGAGCCCGTGCCCTGCAATTGCCGGCCTGGAACGAGGCACATGGACTGCCACGCGCCTGGGATCAGCAGTGGTCGCTGAGGATCCAACAGATCCTGGCTTACGAGACCGACCTGTTGGAGTACCCCGACCTGTTCGAAGGCAGCACGGTGATCGAAGCTAAGACCGCCGAGATGGAAGAACAGGCCTGGGCGGAGATCGAGCGCATCCTCGATCAGGGCGGAGCCATCTCGGCAATCTCCGACGGCTCCACCAGTGCCGCGCTACTCGCCAGCGCTGCACAGCGAATGGCGGCCATCGCTTCGGGCGACCAGGTGGTGGTCGGCAAGAACCGGTTTGCCGATGGCGAGCCGTCACCGCTGCTGGCAAGCGAGGACGGGGCCATTGTCACTGTCGACCAGCACAGCACGGCGGAACAACTCACACGCCTGCAGACACACCGCAAGAACCGCGATACCGATGCCGTTGCAGCTGCGCTCGAGCAACTGGACGACGACCTGCGCAGCGGCCGCAACGTCATGCCTGCCTCCATCTCCTGCGCGCACGCCGGCGTCACTACCGGCGAATGGGCCGAGACGGTGCGCAAGGTGTTCGGCACCTGGCGCAACCAGGCAGGCCTGGCAGCGGGGATCAGTGCAGGTGGCTGCAGCGATTCGCGACAGCGGGTCGAGGCAGTCGCGGAGAAGATCGGTCACAGGCTGCGGCTGCTGCTGGGCAAGCCTGGCCTCGATGGTCATACCGGCGGGGCGCAACAGGTAGCGCTGGCAGCCCGGGATGCCGGCTGGGAGGTCATCTACAGTGGCATCCGCTGGACACCCGAAGAGATCGCGTCGGCGGCCCTGCAGGAAGACGTCGACCTGGTAGGACTCTCCATCCTGTCCGGCTCACACATGGACCTGGTACCCGCAGTGCTGGCCCAGGTGGACGTACCGGTGGTCGTGGGCGGAATCATTCCCGAGGCCGACGCCTCCGCCTTACGCAGCCAGGGCGTCGCTGCGGTGTACACGCCAGCCGACCACGACCTGGGCCTCATCGTCACGCAAATGGCGGACATCGTGGCACGCGCCAACGGGGTCCTCTAGGTGCTCTGCTGGCCGGCAGCCAACCGCCGTGGTTCAGTCGCGACCGAAGTCGGGCCTGCGCTTGTCACGGAAGGCAGCCATGGCCTCGCCGTGCTCGGGAGAGCACCACACCTCTCGAAACCGTTCCGCCTCCAGCGCCGCCGCCGCAACCTGGTCCAGCATGACCGCCTCCTGCAGGTAGCTCTTGATGGTGCGAATGGAGCGCCCCGACGCCTTGCGGAAGCTGTCTGCCAGGACCGTGGCCTCCTGCTCGCCACTCCCGGTGGCGACCACCTGGGTGGCGAGGCCGAGCTCGAGCGCCTCGGCTGGCAGCACACGACGGCACGAGGTGAACAGGTCCATGGCCCGGGCGTAGCCGACCAGGCGCAAGAGTCGAGCGCCACCTCCCCAGCCAGACATGACTCCCACCCGAGCCTGCTTGAACTGCAGGAAGGCGTGCTCTTCCATGACCCGAAGGTCACAGGCGAGAGCGACCTCGGTACCCCCGCCCAGGGCGTAGCCACCAAGCACTCCGATCACTGGCGCGGGCAGCGTTGCCAGGCGCTGCAGGATCCCCTGCATGCGGCGGCTCATCTCGACACCCTTTTCCGGGGTGTCGAATTCGCGCATCCAGACCAGGTCACCGCCCGAACAGAACGACTCGCCGCCAGCAGCGCACAGAATGACAGCGACCAGGTCCTGGCGGCCGGACAACTCCTGCACCTGCTTGTCCAGCAGGGTCATGAGCTCCCCGTCCACCGCATTCTTGACCTGGGGACGATTCAGTCGCAGGGTCACGACCCCACGGTCTTCACAAACTTCAAGTACTTTGCTCATCGACTTCACCGACAGGAATTGGAATGAATCAGCGCTCCGCCAGCCGAACCGCGATGCTTGTCTCTGCTCTTCGAGCACGCGCCAGCGCCCGTCCCCAGCCCCTGTGCAGCGACCCCTGGGCGGTGCAACTTGCCGGTGAGGTCGGCATGGCTCTGGCCGACCGACACGAGCAACTGTACCCGGCGTCCGAGCTGTGGATCGCCCTGCGCACCGCGTGGATCGACGAACGAATTCGCCGACTCTGCGCTCCGCGAGGAGAGCGGCGGCAGGTTGTCCTGCTCGGGGCCGGGCTGGACACCCGCCCGGCTCGCATGGGCGGCGACGGCCTGCGCTGGTTCGAGGTCGACCACCCCGCCAGCCAGGCGGTCAAGCTGGAGCGCCTCGGCGAACTGGACAACTATCCCCTCGACGCTGCTACCTTCGTTCGCTGCGACTTCGAGCGCGATGATTTCATCGATCGGTTGGCCGAGTCGGGCTTCGATGCCCAGGAACCGGCCCTGTTTGTCTGGGAAGGAGTCACTCCCTACCTCAGCGAAGAGGCCATTCGGGCGACGGTCTCCCGCATCTCCACAAGCTGCCACCCGGACACTGTGCTGATCTATGACCATCTCGAGAAGAAGCTGGTCCGCGGTACCAGCATCGACGGCGCCGACGCGGCCCTCAAGGAAATGGTCGAAGAGTTGGGCGAGCCCTTCCGCTTCGGCATCGACGACCCCCTGCCGCTGATGGTCGAAGAAGGCTACTGCCAGGTGCGACGGGCCAGCTTCGACGAGATCTGCCTGGCGCTGACGGGCACCTACGAGCGCGGCCGCAAGTTCCGCTTCCAGCACATCGTCGAGGCCTCGCGGAGTCAACTTCACAGCTCCTGGTAGCTTCGAGCTGAGGCCTAGGCCCGGCTCGGCCAGTTGGGCTCGCGTTTTTCCATGAACGACATCAGCCCCTCGCGGGCGTCGTCGGTGCCCAGGCACTGCATCAGCTTCTCGTTGAGGAAGGGCAGCGCAGCCTGGAAGTCCATGTCGGACTGCTCGTAGAAAGCCTGCAGGCCCAACTTCATTGCCTGGGGAGACTGCCCGGCCAGCTTCTCGGCGAGCTCCAGGGTCGCCGCGTCCAGTTCCTCGGCAGGCACAGCCTTGTTGATGAGACCGATCTCTACCGCCTCGTTCGCGGAAATGCGTTCGCCGAGCAGGATCAACTGGAGGCCCTTGCGGCGCGGCACAGTGCGGAAGATGTTCGCCATGATCATCATCGGAAACAGCCCGCGCTTGATCTCGGGGGTGCCGAAAGTCGCTGTCTCCTCAGCCAGTGCAAACTGGCAGGCAGCGACCAGGCCCAGACCACCAGCAAGCGCATAACGCCGCACCTTGGCGATCACCGGCTTACCAAGCTGGGTAAAGGCAAGATTGAGTTCGGGGAAGCCGCCTCGCCACGGAATTTCGCTGGCCTCACCACCGCCGCCACTCATCTGCCCGAGGTCGCCTCCGGAACAGAAAACGCCCTCGGCCCCGGTAAGAATGATGGCACCAACCAGAGCATCCTCGGCTGCAGTCTCGAGCGCGACAATCAGCTCGTTTACCAGGCCCGCAGACAGCGCATTCTTCCGGTGGGGCCGGTTCAGAGTGATCGTGCAGACATGGGCGTCGACCTCGTAGATGAGCTCTGCGAACGGCGGGAGTTCAGCACTCATCTAGTTCTCCACGGGCTCGTACAGCGACTCGAGCAACTGCAGGTACTTCTCGGCAACCACCCGCCTCCGGATCTTCATGGTGGGGGTCAGGGTGCCGTTCTCCATCGAGAAATCCTCGCCGAGGATCGCGTGCCGCTTGACCTGCTCGAAGCGGGCCAGACGATCGTTCGCCCGAGCAATGGCTCGGTCGATGCGGCGCACGACGTCGGGATGCGTCGCCAGCTCCGCCTCGCTGCAGCCCAACTCTTCAGCAACTCGCGGTGTCTCGCGCTCATCGAGAGTGATCAGTGCAACAACGTACTTCTTGAGATCTCCGTGCACATAGACCTGGCTGATGACGGGCTCTTCCTTGATGAAGGCCTCCAGGCGCGCGGGAGCGACGTACTTGCCGCCCGCCGTCTTGAGCAGGTTCTTCTTGCGGTCGGTAATGCGCAGCCAGCCGCCGTCATCGACCTCGCCAATGTCGCCGGTGCGCAGGTAGCCCTCTTCGTCGAACACCTCGGCGTTGCTGTCGGGCAGGTTCAGGTAGCCCGAGAACACCGTCGGTCCACGCAACAGGATCTCGCCGTCGTCGGCCAGCTTGTACTCGACTCCCGGCAGGATCCGGCCCACGGTGCCCAGGCGGATTTCATTGACCGTATTGGCGAAGCTGATCGCGCAGGCTTCTGAGAGTCCGTACACCTCGATGATCCGCATTCCCACCCCGGTGAAGAACTCGAGGATCTCGATGTTGATCGGCGCAGAGCCTGTCACAAAGCCCTTTACCCGCCCCCCGAATACAGACCGGATCCTGGCAAAGATGAGCTTGTCGGCCAGCGGCAGAAGCATGCGGTCACGAAGGCCCAGCGGCGGTCCGCCGGTCAGCGAACGACCGCGACGACAGGCCAGGCCCTTGGCCCAGTTGAAGATGGCCTGGCGACGCGGGTTGGCCTTGGCGACCTCTTCGTGGATCCGTCCGTACATCTTCTCGAAGATGCGCGGCACGGCACCGAACCAGGTGGGGCGAACCTCGAGCAGCTCGTCGAGCAGGGTCTCGTAGTTGGTGGCGTAGGCAGTACGCAGACCGACGTTGATGCGGCCGTAGAAGCCCGGAACATGCTCGGCAACATGGGCCATGGGCAGGAACGACATGGTGATGTCCTCGGGACCGATCTCCTCGACCAGGAGATCCCCGGCCTGCAGCCCCGAGATCACGTTCTTGTGGGTCAGGGGCACGCCCTTGGGCTGGCCTGTGGTGCCGCTGGTGTAGACAACCAGCGCGACCTCATCGGCAACGACCGCCGCGGCCCTGTCTTCGACCAGGGTCGGCGACTCGCCGAGCATCTGCCTGCCCAGCTCCTGCAGTCCGGTCACCGTGTGGACGCCCGGCGTGGGCTCCGGCTCGTGGTCCCAGACGACGATGTTCTGCAGGCTGTCGAACTCGGCAAGCATGGGCAGCATGCGCTCGAAGTCTGCCCTGCCCTCCACGAAGATGACCCTGGGCTTGCAGTCGCCGAGAATAAAGCGCACCTGGTCGTCGAGCAGGTTCGGGTAAATCCCGACGCTCATGCCGCCCAGCTGAACCACCGCGAGATCGGCCAGGCACCAACCCGGACAGCAGGAACCGAGAATCGTCGCGGCATCGCCGGAGCCGAAGCCCAGCGTGCTCAGGCCCGCAGTAAGCGCGTCGGCCTGCTCGGCAAACACAGACCAGGTGGTGGCATGCCACTGGTCGTCAGTCTTCACACGGTAGGCCTCGAGGTCGCCGTCCAGGGCAACGCGGCGGCGGAACATCTCGGCAATGGTTGAGCTCTCGCTGGCCATCAACTGCATGACCTACTCCTCGATCGGGGTGAATTGCGGATAGGACATGCCGCCGCCGAGGTCGAGCACCTTGACGCCGACCTTCTGGCCGATCTTGAGCTCGTGGCGGTCGCCCTCGACAGGGCCAATCACCAGGCCCACATCGTCGAACTCGACCACGCCGATCACCGACGGCGCCGTAAAACGCAGGCCGCGCTTGTTGGTCGTGAAGGCATACAGCGTGCCGTGCTCGGGCAGCTTCACCCATTCCACCTCGCCGCCGAAGCAGGCGGGGCAGTGCTCTCGCGGCGGGTAGCTGACCTTCGCACAGCCCGTGCAGCGGGTCGCGCTGGGATGCCCATCGGTGCCGAGCTTGGCGTAGAAGTCCTTGCTCGCGGAGTTGCCGAAGACCTTGACTGCCTGCTGGGTGAACTCTTCCAGTGGATTGCTCATCTGCAGCTCCTGCTAGTTTTCCATGACCATGACGATGGATCCGTTGAGCATGCCGTGCTCGGCATGAACGAGGCCGACACCGGCGTTCTCCGCCTGGCCGCCCGGCGCAATGCCGCGCAGCTGGCGCACAATCTCGACCACCTGGTACATCGGCGTAGCACCGGCAGGATGGCCGAGACTGATGCGGCCGCCAGTGGGATTGATCACCACGTCACCACCGAAGGTCGAGCGACCGTCCTTGACGAAGGCCGACGCCTTGCCCTTCTCACAGAATCCGAGGTCCTCATAGAGCATCAACTCGGTGGCGCCGAACACACCGTAGACCTCTGCCACGTCGACGTCGTCGATGCTGCGACCGCTCTGCTCCAGCGCACTGGCAACGGCCTTGTGCACTGACACGAAGCTGGTGATCGGGCCCTCGCGGGGGATGAAATGGCTGGGATCATGGTGCTCGCCCCAGCCACTCACCTTGATTGCATCTGCCGCGCTTCCATTGAGCACTTCGGGGGCGGCGACGACAACCGCTGCGGCGCCGGTCGAAATGCCCGCCGCCTGCATGAGCCGAATCGGTGGCGAGAGACTGGGGCTGGCGAGCACGTCCTGCACGGTGCAGCGATCGCGAAACTGAGCGAGGGGGTGACGACTCGAGTGCTCGCGCAGCATCACCGAAGCCTCGGCGATGTCTTCCTCGCTGGCACCGTACTCGTGCATGTAGCGCTGCGCCGACATGGCATAGACCGGCACCGGGGCACCCAGCCCGAGCATGCCTTCGACAGGTCCCCACAGGGACATCGCCGTGAAGGTGACGTTGCGGACAAAGGACTCGAAGTGGCTGGTGTCGATCAGCGGCCGGGTGTCCGTGGCAATGACCAGTGCCACCTTGACCCGGCCCATGGCCACGGCGTCCATTGCCGCGCGCAAGGCGAGCAGGGCGGTGATGCCGCCGTTCTCGGTCATCATGAGGCCGTGGGTGCGGACTCCGAGATACTCGGCGAGACCAGCTGCCCACATCATCCAGGGCTCGCCGGAAAGAGCGGCTGGGGTCACGAACAGTCCATCGACTTGGTCGGCGGAAATACCTGCATCGGCGAGGGCTTCCCGGGCGACTGTCGCCGCCATGTCGGGCAGCGGAGACTCGAGGTCACGGGTCACGGGGATCGCACCGACACCGGCGAGAACGGGATCGATCATGGCGGTCTCTCAGTTGGGATTCGAGGGCGGCAGTGGTGCTGCCTCGATGAATTCACGAATCAGCTTGCGGCGCAGCGCCAGCAGCAACGGACTCACCCGCTCGACGCCCTTTCGCGCCAGAGTGAGCACTTCCTGGGGATCGCTTCCGTCAGGCAACCGCTCCAGGAAGATTGCCACCTCCTGGTAGAGCAGGTTGCGCAACGCTTCCAGGTAGATCACCGCGTCCTTGGGTATGAAACCAGCATCCCGCGAGAAGCCGACCTCGGCCAGCTTGGCCAGGGCATCGACCACGTCGATCTCGGTGGGGTCGAACAGCTTGCGTCCACGATGACTGTGGCTTGTGATCAGGCCCAAGCTCTCCATTTCGCGGATCTGCTCCAACGAGAAGCCGGTGCGCTCGGCAAGCACGGTGATCGACAGAGCGTCACTGACCCGCTCGGGGTTCAGCGGCGAGGCCTGAGCCCGAGTCGCCTCAATGTCCAATTGCTCGCGCATGCGCTGGATCCCCTCGAGGCCCGAGGTACCCTCGAGCAGCGACTTGACCTCAGCGAGGGAGCGACGCGAGTGCTTCTGCAGACCCTTGATCAGCAGGATCCGATCGACACAATCACGGCCGTACAGGGCCATGTTTCGCGAGGTCTTGCGGGGTTCCGGAAGCAAGCCCTCTTTGACATAGTGATGAATGGTAGCGCGCGTGACACCAGTGGCCTTGATGAGCTCACCGATCTTGACCCCAATGGGCCCCTCATCCTCAGTTGTTCTCACGAAGTTACCCGTCCATCTATGTATAAAGTAACACGCGACACATTATATAGAGCCCAGCAAACCGTCAACTTGAGAAAGTGCAATGTGTCAGGTGACAGATGATACAATTTTCTTTATCCTCGGTCCGGGAAATTTGACGTGAGTAAAGTCCTCATCACCGGTGCCGGCGGCTTCCTCGGAACGCAACTGTGCATGGAGTTCCTTGCTGCCGGCCACCAGGTCCGTGCTGCGGACCTGGCAGCCGTCGACATGTCGGCGATAGCAGAGGCCGGCGCTGAGACCAGCCTCTGCGATCTCAGCGACCGAGACTCGATCGAAAACGCCATCGACGGCTGCGAGGTCGTCGTCCACACCGCTGGCTTGTTCAACCATGCCGCTACCCGCGAGCAACTGTTCGCGGTCAACAGCGATGGCGCCGAGATGGTCGCCGAGATCGCGGCCGACAAGGGCATCCAACGCCTGGTTCTGATCAGTTCGGTAGGGGTCTACGGCGGCAAGGGGATGGACGTCGACGAAGACGACCCGAAGACGCCGGCGACCCACTACGACCAGAGCAAATGGGACGGAGAGCAGAGGACGACGGCGCTCTGCGCTGAACGAAACCTGCCCCTCGCGGTGCTGCGACCGACCCTCATCTATGGCCCCGGCAGCCGCTACGGTCTCGCCACCTGGCTGGCCATCCTCACCCTACGTCACCACCTCGGCCTACGCTCCGTGCCCATGGCAACGGGGGGGCCCATGGGACACCACGTTCACGTAGAAGACGTTGCGCGCGCAGGCCTGCTCCTGGCGACCCACGACGACGCGGTAGGCGGCGTGTTCAACGTCAGCGACGACGTTCCGACTTCCGCAGGCGACCTGGTGCGCATGCTCGCCGAGGCGGTGGGAATCAGGATCATTGACGGCGGCCTGCCCTGGTGGACGACCAACTTCGTCTTCCTGATTCGCCCGCTAGGCACCTGGTGGCTCAAGCGTGAAAACCCCAAGCTCGCTCACCTGTGGGGCAAGTTCACTTCCGAGCGCAACCTGACCGAGGCGCTCTCGCCGCGCATCGACATTGAGTGGCTCGACTACGTGCTCGACGACCACGGTTTTTCCAACTCGCGCCTCAAGAACCTGGGCTTCGAGTTGCGCCATCCGGATGTCACGACCGGGCTGCAGACTGCCCTGCGCTGGTACCGCGATCGTGGCTGGTTGCCAGCGGCGCCAGGCCAGGCCCTGCTCAGCGAAGGACCGGGGGACGAGGAGCAACAACCTGGCGCCACGGCGAGCGCTGTGAGCACGCCGCCGACAGAGAGCCCCGTCGAGCCGACCACGGGCAACTCGGCACCGCCGAGTGCACCGCCGGCCTGAGCGGCCGCCGTCAGTCGACCGAATCCGTCACCAGCCTGGCGATAAGCCCAGTCACCTCGGGACAGCGCAGCATCTCGGTGTGGCCGAGTCCTGCGAACTGCTGGTTGCAGATCTGCTGACCGTCCGCAAAGGGGATGCTGCCGTAGCGCGGCGGACAGAGCAGATCGCTGCTGCTGACGACCGCAGTCATCGGTACATCGTCCGGCCAGGGCAGCTCGTTCAGGGTGCGGATGGTCCCGGCCCAGGGCAGCATCTGCCACGGCGCACGGCTGAGGAATCCAAGGCCGAGAAACAGTCCGCCGATTACAGCCGGCGTACCCTGGTGAGGAGCACCGAGGGTAACCACTCCGGCAACTCTCGATGCAGCGCCGCCTCGCTGCACCGCATCGCGAGCAATGATTCCACCGATGGAGTGACCGATCAGCCAGGGTCGTTGCCCCGTTGGCAACGAACGCAAAAAGTCCGCGAGGCGCTGCCCCGCCGTTCGGATCTCGCGAGTCTGGAGATAGCCGAACAACCCTCCCAAGCGAGGGACACAGCACGCCAGTCCGTGATCTGCACTCAAGCTGCGGGCCAATGGGTTGACGGTCAGGGGACCCGTACCGAAGCCCTGCAACAGCAGAACATCGACCTGCTCGCCCTTGCGCCAGCGCCTGGTGGGCACGAAGTTGGCAAAGGGCCCGATGTTGCGATGCAGCAACCGCAGCCGTGCGAGGCCCTGCGCGGGCACGGGCAGGTCGCTAGTCATTCCGCTCGGGCAGGCTGCCCAGGAAGCCCAGCACCGCGTCGAATAGCTGACCGCGTCGAAAATGCAGGATGTGACCGCCTGGAAACCAGTGCCGAAACGGCCTTGACCAGTGCTCCCAGAGCATCTCGACGTGATCCGGAGAACAGACCCGGTCGCCGCGGCCGGCGACAATCATCAGCCGTTCGGGTGGCAACACGGGCTGCAGCTCCAGCGGCGAATGAACAGAGTAGATCTGGCGCGTCTGCTCGAGGGTGATGCCACGCGCCTCAGCCTCCTTGCGGATGGGATGGTTCTCTCCGTGTTGCCAGAGCAGATCGGCCATGGACACCATGGGGATCATGGCGATGGCGAAGTCCAACTTCTCGTCGACAGAAGCGAGTACCGAGGCAATGTAGCCACCGAGGCTCATGCCCATGACACCCACTCTGCCGCAGCGCTCCGAGCGCAACCAGGCGATCAGCGACCGTAGATCCCAGACTGACTGGCCAAAGGCCTCGTTGGTGCGCTGCGGCGAGGTCCCCGGAAACAATTGCCCGCCGAACCGGGACTGGGGCGGGTTCCTGGGCCCATGGAAGGGCAGCATCAGCAGGACCACGTTGAGCCCGGCCCGGTACAGCTTTTCCACCATGTAGACGCGGCGCTGCAACGCGAAGTAGCCGGTGGTCCAGGTGTGCAGGCAGACGATGGTGTCGTGTCCGTAGCCGTCGTGCAGAAAGGCCTCGGCATAGGCGACCTCGTTGCCCGCGTACTCGTGGTACTCGGCCTGGTAGGCAGGGTCCCAGGTGCGGTAGCCCGAGGGCCAGGACAGGCGCTCGCGGCGCCCCCCCTTGCGACGGCCTGTATTGCGAACCGTCACCTGGGGAAGCGGCGGCTCGGCAAAGAACGCCAGCGGCTCGCCACGCTGAGCACCTGCGCTGTACAGGTCGGCAAGCTCATCGCGGAGCTTCTTGTCCGCGCTGGTATCGGGCTCACCCGAACTGAGCCACAGCTTCTCCATCACGTGCAGCGCCAAGTCGTCGGTACCGCCGGCTACGGTTGCTAGGATACGAGCAGCCAATCCCTGTCTCTCCGGAGAGCCTCTTGCGACCACTTGCGAATCATACTCCCTGTCCGTCGATGCTGCCCGGCTCAGGCCGGAATGCAGCGTCCATGCCTAGGACGGACTCGTCGCCACCACGACAGGGGTTGCCGAAGCTTACGCTCGCCGCCACCCTGCTGGCGGCAGGCACGCTGGTCGGATGCTGGCAAGCTCCAGGCGAGGGTGTGGCGAAGGGCTGCAAGGCGCAGTTCAGCGTGTCCGGCGCCCTGGCGGATGGGCTCGGGCTCAGCAGCCACATGGAGTGGGGCGACAGCCGTACAGAGACCGCCTACCGCGAGTTCGAGCAGAGCAAGTGGGGCGAGTTGGGTGTCGGCACGGCACGCACGGATTTCAGCTGGCGACACGTCGAGCCGGAGCGTGGCGTTTTCGACTTCACCGGCCTGGACCGGGTCGTAGCTGCAGGCGAGGACTCCGGTACCGAGCTGCTCGCCATCCTCAACTACGGTAACTCCTGGGCGCACTCGGATGGTGAGGTGTCCGCCCCACCCGACGATCTCACCGACTTCGGCAACTACGCCGCCACGGTTGCCGAGCACTACAGCGGCAGGGTGCGCCACTACGAGATCTGGAACGAACAGAACATCGGCCTGACCTTCTGGCGGCCCAGCGAGGATCCGGTGCGCTACGGCGAGCTGCTGGTGGAAGCGTCGGCGCGAGTGCGCGAGATCGATCCACAGGCACTGATCAGCTTTGGCGGCGTGTTCGGGCCAAGCCTGTTGCTCAATACCGAAGGCGAGGACTACATCCGCGCGGTCGCAGAGGCACTGCCGGACCTCGCCGAGCACATCGACATCATGGCCTTTCACCCCTACCGCTACCCCTTCACCGCTCCGGAGAGCGAGAGCGAAAACCAGGACTCGCTGTCCACATCCATCTGCAACATGCGCGGCCTGGTCGGCGAGCTCGGCACACCTGAGATGCCTTTGTGGATCACCGAGTTGGGCTGGCACACGGCGCTCGACTCCTTCAGCCCCGGCGTCGACGAAAACACCCAGGGCGCCTACCTGGTGCGGGCCGCGCTGATCTCCTTCAGCCAGGGGGTGGAGCGTTTTTACTGGTACACCTTCCGCGACTCCGGCACGGCCAGCGACGACCAGGAGCAGCGTTTCGGACTGTTCACCTGGGACGAGGTCCCCGGTGGGGAACCCGAAGCGCAGTCCAAATCCGCCGAGGAATTCGCGACCCTCAGTTCCGTGCTCGCCGACCACGACACCATCTCGGACCGCTCCGAGGAATTGGGGCTGGACGCAAACAGCTGGGCCCTGCAACTCGAGGGGGGAAGCTCCCCTTCGGCCCTGGCTCTGTGGACCGCCAGCGAAACCCAGAGCATTGAAGTCGGCCGCAGCGCCGGCAACACGCTGCTGGACACCGCGGGCACGGAACTCACCTTGAGTGGCAGCCCCCTGGCCTGGCAGATTGAGATCTCCGGCAGGCCCGTTTATCTGCTGCAACGCTGAACCACGTGCTATCCAGGGCCCAGACATGTCCACGAGGTCACCCATTCGCGTCACGCTCCTGCTCTGCTCGCTGCTCACGGCGGCACTGTGCTGGAGTTGCTCGGACAATTGTCCCGAGGGCTCGGAGTGGCTCAATGGCCAGTGCCGGACGATCCCGGGCGACGACGATGATGACAGTGCCGCCATAGGAGACGACGATGCCGGCGACGACGATGCCGGCGACGACGACGACAGCGGCGCCATAGGAGACGACGACACAGGCGACGACGACAGCTCTCCCGCCAACCAGGTGCTCCTGCGTGCCGAGAACGGACGCTTTCTGGACAGCCAGGATGGCGAGATCATCCTGCGCGGCGTCAACGTCGCAGGCAACAGCAAGGTGCCGCCGTTTGTGCCCTTCACCGACCTGTCTCTCATGGATCCACTGCCGTCTCTGGGCGTCAACGTCATCCGCCTGGTGTTCACCTGGGAGGCCTTCGAGGGCACTCGCGGCGTCTACGACAAGGGCTACCTGGACGCGATCACCGCCATCGCAGATGCAGCGTGGGCACTCGGTATCTACGTAGTCGTCGACTTTCACCAGGACGGCTTCTCGCGCTACCACGGCGGCGGCTGCGGCGACGGCTTCCCGCAGTGGGCTGTCCATGCCGGTGCCAGCCTGGACACGCCCGACAACAGCGATGACTGCGCCAACTGGGCGATCCAGATCAGTACCGATCTCGACATGCACGACTCGTTCTCGGCCTTTTACGCGGACGAGAACGGCGTCCGCACCTCGTACCTCGAGCTGTGGTCACACCTGGCCAGCCACTTCGCCGACCGCCCTGGCGTCATCGGTTTTGACCTGTTCAACGAGCCGTGGGCCCTGGAAGCCTCCGAGCTCAGTCCGCTGTACGAGGATGCAGCGGCGGCAATCAGGCAACGAGCGCCCGACAAGATCCTCTTTATCGAAGGCCACGGCAGCACCAACAACGGCGTCATACAGACCCAGCTCCTCGAGCCCGGCTTCGACAACTACGCCTACGCGCCGCACTTCTACGAGACCGCGGTCATCACGACGCACCTGTTTTCCGGGCTGCCAACGGCCACCAACCTGGGCTTCTCCACCATGAGCAACAAGGCGAACGAGTGGGGTGTGCCGCTGTTTCTCGGTGAATTCGGAGCCTTCGAGGACACCTTCGGGGTCGAGGGCTACATGGACCTGCAGTACGAGCGCCTCGACGACCACTTCGCCTCGGGGGCCCAGTGGAATTGGACGCCCGGCTGGACCGCCGAAGAGGCCGACGGATGGAACGGCGAGGATCTCAGCATCATCGATGACAAAGGCGCCCTGCGCGCCAACTTCAAGGTCCGGGCAGGTCCTCGTCGGATCGCCGGCGAGCCACTGTCATTTAACGACCAGGGGGACACTATCTCGATGCGTTGGCAGCACGATCCCGGCCGCGGCGCCACCGAGCTCTTCCTGCCCGCTGACGTACTTTGGGGAACCAGCAGCCTGAGCATCTCTGTCACCGACGGCGAAATCGACTGCAGCTACAACGCCACCGCCCGCCTGCTGAGTTGCAGCGGCACAAACCCTGGCGAGGTCTTTGTCGAGATCAGCGCTGGCTAAGTCAGGTCGACCATCACGTTCTTGATGCGGCTGTACTCGAGCAGAGCATCCCGGCCGCCCTCCTTGCCCCAACCGCTGCCCTTGAAACCGCCAAAAGGCACTGAGCTGGGCAGCATGCCGTAGGTATTGACCCAGACGACGCCGGCGTTGAGGCGGCTGGCCATGCGGTGGGCGCGCGAGATGTCTTTTGTCCAGACGCCGGCGGCAAGGCCGTAGTCGCTGTCATTGGCGAGAGCCAGCGCCTCCTTCTCATCGCTGAACTTCGTCACGCAGAGCACCGGCCCGAAGACCTCTTCTCGCCAGATGTCCATGTCGGGAGTGACGTCTGTGAAGATCACCGGTGCTAGGAACGTTCCCGGCCCCTGGAGGTTCTCCGGCACCTCGCCCAGGCGCCGCACCGTGGCTCCCTGCTCGACGGCCCGATCAATCATTGCCTCGACCTGCTGCTTGTGAGCGGCGCTGTTGAGCGGCCCCATCATCGTGCTGGGATCCAGCGGATCGCCCAAGCCCAGGCCCTGACCAAATGCCGCAATCCCATCGACCAACTCGTCGTGTACCGATTCATGCACCAACAGACGCGAACCGGCAGCGCATGCCTGGCCGCTGAGACCGAAAATCCCCATGGTCGAGAGCATCGTCGTGCGACCGACGTCGGCATCCTCGAACACGATGTTGGCGCTCTTGCCGCCCAGTTCGCACATCACCGGGCGCGGACCGGTTGACGCGGCCTCCTGCACCTTCCGCGCAGTGGAACGTCCGCCCGTAAAGCTGACCTTGTCGATGCCCGAATGTGCCGCCAGCAGGCGTCCGGTCTCGCCGTCCCCGGTGATGACCTGGACAACGCCCTGCGGAAAGCCCGCCTCGTCGAGCCACTCGGACACCTTCAGCGGGCCCAGGCAGGCCATCTCGCTGGGCTTGAGCACCACCGCGTTGCCCGCCGCAAGCGCCGGGCCGAGCTTACTGGCAAAGAACAGCAGCGGCGTGTTCCAGGCTGTGATCGCGGCGACGACACCAAAGGGCTCGCGCAGGGTGTAGTCCAGCGAGTTGGGACTCGACTGGGGAATGGTCTCGCCATACATGCGCTCTGCCCAGTCGGCGTAGTAGTGCAGGTTCTTGCTGAGCGCGGCGACGTCGAAGCGCTGCGCGAAGCCACGCGGCATGCCCACGTCCAGGGCCTCGATTCGAGCCAGGTCCTTGCTCCGCTCGCGGCAGATGTCGCCGAGCTTCTTCAGGCAACGCGCCCGCTTACCGGCACCCCACTCGCGGATCCACGGGCCCTCGTCCAGGGCCTTGCGTGCAGCGGCGACGGCCGTGTCGATGTCTGCTTCGCGGGCAATCCCGACCCGGGCCAGGACCTCGCCGGTGGCCGGATCTATGCAGTCCATGCGGCCGCCGGCATAGTCCGGTCCCACCTCACCGCCGAGGCCCGCCTTCTCGATGGACGAAGTGTGGTCGATACTCATGCAGCCGCCCCGTTCATGACGATAGAAGCTCGAGACACGTCCTTACAGGACTTGCCGCCGATGGCGTCCGAGTCGGTGAAGGCCTGGTCGATCTCCTCGAGGGAATAGTCGTGGGACAGCAACTCGGCAAAGGGGAACCGGTCCTGGTTGCTGGCGAGGAACTGTACGGCACGAGGCAGCACGTCCGGTGGATACAGCGAGACGCCGATGATCTCACGGTTGAAGCCCACCAGCAGCGAGGGGTCGGCCTTGTAGGTGTGGCGCGCGTTGATGTTGCCCAACTCGAGGTAGCGCCCGCCACGCGCGAGCATGCGGATCCCCTCGTTGACCACGTCGGGAATGCCCACCACCTCGACCACTACGTCCGCGCCCCAGCCACCGGTCATCTGCATGACGGTCATCGAGCGCATGCGCTTATCGTCCATCTCGGTGATGTTGATGACCTGGTCGGCGCCGAACTTCTTCGCCAACTCCAATCGCGCGGCAATGCCGTCAATGGCGATGACCTGCGAAGCACCCATCGACTTGGCAACGGCACAGGCAAACAAGCCGAGCCCGCCGGCTCCCTGCACGACCACAGTCTCGCCGAAGCCCAGGCGAGCACGCTCCAGGCCGTACAGCACCTGGCTGAGCGCGCAGTTGGCGCCAGCCAGTTGGCTGTCGTCGACGTCGTCAGGCGCCACAAAGCACCACTGTCGAGCCTTGAGGTAGTAGTAGTCCGCGAAGCCGCCATAGAAGTGCGGCGCGCTGTCGCAGCTACGCACAGGGCTGGCCATCGAACTGATGCACATGTGCGGGTAACCGCGCACACAGGGCTGACAGTGACCGCAGGGCACGTAGTAGGAAAACGACACGCGGTCACCCTCCTTGATGGGCCTGCCCAGAGAATCGGTACGCACGCCCTTGCCCTTGCGAGCGACAACGCCGCACATCTCGTGTCCGAGGATGACGCCATGGGTCAGGCCCATGGCGGCGAGGTTGGTGTCACCTCGCCACAAGTGCAGATCGGAACCGCAGATATTGGTTCGCGTGACCTTGATGACCATGTCCCCATCACGAGGTTCCGGGACGGGATATTCGCGCATCTCGAACGGACTACCGACCCCTACAAATACTGCTGCACGGCCTGTTTCAGACATTTGCTTCTCCCTGGCTGGGCTTCAGTGGCCGGTCGCCCCGAAAACCGATGAGCTTGCGGGCGATGACCACCCGTTGGATCTGTCCCGTGCCCTCGACCAGGTCGAGGGCCTTGATATCCCGAAACAGCTTTTCGATGAGGTAGTCCGATGCGCCACCGGCCTCGCCGAGTACATCCATTCCCGCCGACGCCGCCTCCAGCGCGATGCGCGCACACTCAGCCTTGGCCATCGACGCCTCGGTGGCGTTGGGCTGTTTGTGGTCAGCGAGCCAGGCCGCACGCCAGGCAAGGAGCCGGGACATCTCCAGCTTGCGCTCGATCCATGCAAGCCGGTCGCGGACCCGAGCCATGCGCCACGCCGAAGCTCCGCTGAGATTCTCGCGTGCAAAGCGCAGGCTCTCGTCGTAGACCGCCCGGGCCATGCCCACTGCCATCGCAGCCACCAGGGGACGGGTCATGTCGAAGGTCTTCATCGCTGCGACGAAGCCATCCTTGCCCGATGCATCGCGGTTGCTGCCCTGGAGCATGTTCGCCATGGGCACCCGGCAGTTCTCGAACAACAAACCCGCCGTCTCCGATGCCGTCAGACCCATCTTCTTTTCGATGCGGGCCACCGAGAATCCGGGGGTACCGCGCTCGACCACAAAGGCGCGGTGTCCGGCGCGGCCGAGGCTGGGGTCAATGGTCGCCCAGACCACCACCCAAGAGGCTCGGGCACCGTTACTGATGAAGCACTTCTCGCCGTCGATGACCCACTCGTCGCCGTCCTGGCGAGCGCGGGTGCTGATGCCGGCCACGTCAGAGCCAGCGCCGGGCTCGCTCATTGCGAATGCGCCCCAGTGCGGTTCTTTGGCGCCCTTGAAGATGCCGAGAAAACGTTGCTTCTGGTCGTCGTCCCCCATCAGCATCACAGGCGGACCGCCCAGGCTCGGTCCGGGCAAGGATGTCGCCATGCCGCGGTCCCAGTAAGCAGCCTCTTCCGCCATTACCACCGCCCTGCGGTTGGTCCGACGGACACGCCCGTCATCATCGGGGCGAGGGGCTGCGTCTTTCATCTTGCCGACGAAACCACCGGTCAGCCCCATGGCGAGGACTTCCTTGAAGAACGGGTGGTCAGAAGGCAGCGCATGGCCCTGCCGGTCGGCCTCGATGCCCAGCGGACGCAGCTTGTCCCTGCCCAGCCAGCCGACCATCTGCTTGAGATTGTCGAACTTCGGATCGATGGCGAAGTCCATCACAACTCCACCGCCTGGGCAGCCTCGAACAGCGCCTCGTCTTCGCCACCGAAGAGCAGGGCAAGGCCGCGCGCATCACGCATCCACTTCTCTACTGGATGGTCATCCATGTAGCCGTGTCCGCCCAGCAGTTGTACTCCGCGGTTTGTCACCAGCAGGCTGGCTTCACGGGCCTCGAGCCAGGCTCCAAGGCTGCTGCGAGTGGTTCCCGCGTCCAGGTCCCAGGCCGCCTTTGCCAGCAGCAACTCAGCACCTTCCACGGCCATCGCCATCTCGGCAAACAGGAAGGCGAGCCCCTGGTGCTGGGAGAGCGGTTTGCCGAAGGCCTGCCGTTCTGGGAGGTATCCGGCCACGTAGTCGCAGGAGCCTCGCGCGATGCCAACCATCAGCGCCGCAGCAGACAGGCGAACCTCGGCACGCAACCGCTGAGCCACTTCGAGTTCCACCTCGCCGCGCACGAGCCACTCGACCAACTCTGCCCGCGCCGGCTGCGAGGAGCGCAGGCCGATGGCCTGTACCGGCTCTGCGCGAACCCGGGCGATGCCCCAGGCGCCGTTACTGTCCAAGACCAGCACGTGTTCGCCGCCGCACAGGGGCAAGCAGGGGCGCGGCCAGGTCATCGTCTCGAGCTGCCGTTCCAACAACAGCGATGTCACCTGGTCTGCCTCGTCGCCAGCGCCGAGCCCCCGCGCGCAGGCCCCAGCCAGGGCCGGCAGCCACAGGGCCAGGGTGGTCGCGCCATCGGCGGCGGCCAGCTTCTGCAGCACTCGCACCCGGCCGGGACCGGACACCTCGAGTTCACCGCCTGGATCGGCCAACATTGCGAGGCCGCATTCTTTCCAGCCCTCGAGCACCTGCTCCTGCGGGGCTCCCTGCTTCTCGTGGCTACGATCGGCAGTTGCCAGCGCTCGCTGGGCAAAAGTACCCGCCGACTCCACCAGCATCTCCTCGACCTCGCTCAGTGAGAAGTCCACGTCACTTGCCCTCGAATTCGGGAGTGCGCTTCGACATCATCGCCTTGATGCCCTCCTGTGCATCCTTGCTCTGCATCAGGAGTGCCTGGGCCATCGCTTCCTTGGCCATGGTCGCCGAGAGCTCCCGGCCCGTGGACGCGCGCAAGGTTCGCTTGATCGCTCTCACTGCCAGGGGTGCACACTCGGCAATCTCTTTCGCCAACTCTATCGCCGAGGCCAGCACTTCCTCGCTGGCAACAGCTTCGCGGGCGAAGCCCATGCGTACGGCCTCGTCCCCCGTGATGCGACGACCGCTGAGAAGAAGATCAGCCGCATTGGAATAGCCCACCGCTCTCGGCAGAAGTTCGGTGATCGCGAGACCAGAGTGGATTCCCAGGCGGGCAAAGTTGACCGCGAGCTTGGCGTCCTGGGCGACGATGCGCACATCGCACAGCAGAGCCAGGCCGAAGCCGCCACCAATGGCCGCACCATTGACCGCAGCGATGGTCGGAACCTCGACACTGTCGAGGCTGACAAAGGCGGCGTACAACGTCTCGATGGCAGCATGAATCCCAAGAATCCCGTCCAGGCCGCTCCGAGCAGCCAGGGTCGGCATCATGGTGAAGTCCGCACCCGCACAAAACGCCTTCCCTGCGCCGGTGACAACCACCACCCGGATGTCCTCTCGGGCCTTGATCTCCGCAACCTTCTCGCTGAAGGCATCCACCAGGGCCGCTGTGAAGGGATTGCGCCGGTCGGGCTCGTTCAGGGTGAGCTGAGCTATCCCATTGGCCACGTCCAGGAGCAGAACTTCGTCGCTCATCCCCGCACCTCCTCAAAGAAGCTGGTCAGTGCGGTAGCAACCTCTATGGGCCGTTCCTCGGGGCTGAGGTGACCGCAATCATCGAGTTCCACCATGCGACTGCCGGGGATCGCCCCGGCGATGGTCCGCCCGAAGCTGGCGGGAACCGCCGTGTCACCGTTGCCGGTGATCACCAGGGTAGGCATGTCGATGCTCTGCAGTTGCTCGAGTACGCTGTCGCGCCAGATCACAGCGCGAGCAGCCCGGTAGGTGCCCTCAGCATCGGGCGGCTCGAACAGCAGTCGACGATACGGCTCGACCTGCTCGGGGTGCTCCAGGAGAAACAGCGACGAGAACATCAATCCCAGGACGAACTCGACGGTCGCCTTGTCGGATGGCTTTCCGCGCGAGCTCTCGTTGACGTAGTGGTACATGTCGCGGGCGCCCTCGGCCTCAGCCTCGGCGCTGGTATTGAGCAGAGCCATGGCACGCAGACGACCCGGATGACGAATGGCGAGTCGCATGCCCACCATTCCGCCCATCGAGTGGCCGGCCCACACCGCGTTCTCGATGCCCAGAGCAGCAAGCGCCACCTCGATGTCGTCAGCAACGTCCTCGAGGCTAAAGATCTCGCAAGGCGTGCCCGAGCCCCCGTGTCCCGGCAGGTCAATTCGAATCACCCGAAAGCGATCCGACAACTGGTCGGCAACCGGCTGCCACATGGCGCTGTCAAAGGTGAGGCTGTGGCCAAACACCAGGCAGGGGCCTTCGCCCTGCTCGTAGATCTGGATCGAGTAGTCGCCGACATCGACGAGATGCACAGTCACCGAGTTGCCTCCTGCTCGCGAAGCACTCTCTTGAGCACCTTGCCCAGGGCATTGCGCGGCAACTCGGGCACAAAGGAATACGAACGCGGCACCTTGTAGTCAGCAAGCCTCTGGCGGAGAAAGTCCTCGAGCTCACCCGCCGCCGGCTCATCGCCATTGGAAGGCACGACAAAGGCCCGCGGCACCTCTCCCAGTTGCGGATGTTGTATTCCCACCAGGGCCGCTTCCCGAACACGCGGGTGCTCGATCAACGCTGCCTCTACCTCCGGCGCAGAGACGTTGTGACCGCCGACAATAATGAGGTCCTTCTTACGGTCGACCAGGTAGAGGAAGCCCTCCTCGTCCAGCCGCCCCAGGTCTCCCGTGGACAGCCAGCCTTCCTCGTTCCAGGTCTCTGCCGTAGCCTCGTCATCTCGCCAGTAACTACGCTGCCCCGCTGCACTACGAAGCTGGATCTCACCCTCCTGGCAGGCAGCGACTTCCTCGCCCTGCTCGTCAACAATCCGAAGTTCGGTAGGGGGCATGGGCTTGCCGATGGAGTCGGGCCGCTCGCGGGCCTGGTCGGGCGACAGAGAACAGACCGCAGCACCGCCCTCGGTCAATCCGTACAGGTTGATGAGGAAGGTAGACGGCATGTGCTCGGCCAGGGAGCGGATGGCCGGTGCCGGCATGGGCGCAGTGCCGTACATCATCAGGCGCAGAGAATCGAAGTTGCCGGTCTCGATGGACGGCTGCTCCAGGCAGCGCAACAGCATGGTGGGAACGGCATAGGACAGCGAGACCCGTCGCTCCTCGATCAGTTCCAGGAAGCGGGCCGCCTCGAAGCGTGGCTGCAGCACCTGAGTCATGCCGCCGCGCAGACAGATGAGTGACATCGCGTGGCTACCGGCAAAAGTGAACAGCGGCACCGCGTGCAGGAAGCGCGCGCCGGCAAACAGCATGCTGAGCTGGCTGCTGCCCTTGAAGGTGATATCCCGGTGCCGACAGGCGACGCCCTTGGAGTCGCCGGTGGTGCCGGAGGTGTACAAGATGTCCGCAAGATCGCCTGGATCCCGGGCTACCTGGAAGGTACCCCCGTCACCTTGGCTGAGGGCAGCCTCCAGCTCCGCGCCGGCCAGCACGAGCGCACCGCCAGACAGTGCCGAAGTAATGGACTCGGCCAACTCGCTGCATTGCTCGCCGCACAGCAGCGCCACGGTGCCACTGTGCTCGATCACACGACACAGTTCGGAAGCCGTGCCGCGCGTGTTCAACGGCACGACTACACCACCTGCCTTGTGCACGGCGTGGTAGCTGCGCAGGTAGGACAGACCTTCGCTGTTCGGGAACAGGATGCCGACCCGCTCGCCCGGCGCCAGGCCTCGCTCCACCAGCACGCGAGCCAGGCGATTGGAGTCGGCCTCCCAGCGGGCGTAACTCATCTCACCGATACCGTCGATGACCACCGCGAGCCGCTCTGGATTCTGCTCTGCCTGCTCTCGCAGCAAGTCGGGGACCAGGGTCATAGCTCCGGTGCCCTTCCCTCGAGCTCGGCGCGGACAATCTCGGCGCCTGCCACGAGAGAGCGGAGCTTCTGGACCGCACAAATCCGCGGCAACTGCTTCATACCGCAGTCGGTAGTCACAGCAACACGCTCTGCGGGAAGGTGCTTGAGGACCTCGCGCAGACGGGCCGCCACCTGCTCCGGCGCCTCGACCTCGAGGGCGCGCACGTCAATCACACCGACGGCAACGCTCTTGTCGGCAGGCAGTGCAGCGAGCAGGGATGCGTCCTGCATGTCCCGACAGGCAAAATCCAAGACGTACTGGTCGACGGGCACGTCGAAGTAACGGTGCAGAATGGTCTCGTAGCCACCGGCGGTCATACCCTGCATCTTGTTGCCCCAGGCGTTGCCGAGGCAGAAGTGCCAGGAAGTGTGCACCCCCTCGGGAATGCCCTCGAGGGTCTTGCTGATCACCTCATTGACCCAGACAAAGTCCTTCTCACCACTGAGGTTCGGGATCCATGCCCCCAGATCCTCCAGTTGGACGTGGCGACAGCCGCCCTCCACCAGCTCTGCTATCTCGGCGGCGAAGACTCCGCTCAAGGCATATGACAACTCGTAGCGATCGGAAATCGGGCCACCAAGGAAATGCGCGAGAGTCGACAGCTGTACCGGCCCGGCTCCAACACAGGCCTTGATGGGCCTGGACGTGTTGCGCTGAGCCACGTTGTACAGGTGCGCCATGCGGATTGGCCCGCGCTCAATCGGACCGACCACGCCGACACCACCGGCCTCCTCGAGAGTCCAGGCATCGCGGCCTTTCGCCTTCTTGTGCGCCGGATGAGGCAACTTCTCAGGACTGAATCCGTCGATGCGCTCGAGCCAGTACCACAGGAACGAGCCAATCCCCATCGAGTAGTCATCGAACCACATCTGGCCATCGGCCAGGATGTCGAGGCCAGCCCGTTCCTGGTCCTTGAGCACGGTACGAACCGCATCCTCGAAGGCCTCGGCGTGGTGGATGACCTTGAACGCCTCCAACACATCACGGCCCTCGAGCTGCCAGGTAAACCAGGACGGCCGCGGATAACTTCCGACCATCGTGGTGGGCAGGAGTCGTCCGTCGATCATGGCGGCACATCGTGGCGACGCCAGGGTCGCTCGACCACCTTGTCGCGTGTCATTTCCAGGCCGGTCAGCAGCACGTTGCGGGTCTCTCTCGGGTCGATCACGTCGTCGATGAGACCGCGGCGGGCAGGCTGATAGGGCTCGATGTAAGGCTTGATCAACTCCTTCATCTGGTTCTTCATCGCCTCGGCTGCCTCGGGATCCATGCCCGCCATCATCTTGGCGCCAGAGATTCCGAGCATGCCATCGGGCCCCATCACCGAGATCTCGGCGCTGGGCCAGGCAACGATAAGGTCCGGCTCAAAGGCCGTCCCGTTCATGACGTAGTAGCCGGCCCCGTAGGCCTTTCGAGTGATCACCGTGAACTTCGGTACGGTGGCCCGAGCCACCGCAAACAGCATCCGCGAACCGTGGTTGATGATGCCGCTCTTTTCGGCCTTGCTACCGACAATGAAGCCCGGGATGTCGACCAGGAACAGCAGCGGGATGTTGAAGGCATCGCACAGGTTCACGAAGCGCGCGGCCTTGTCCGACGACGGGCTGTCGAGGATGCCGAAGTAGCGCGGGTTGTTGGCGACGATGCCGATGGGCTGGCCACCAATGCGGCCGAAACCGGTACAGATGGCCCGCGCGTAGTCCGCCTTCATCTCGAAGAAGAAGCCATCGTCGACGATCAGCGGGATGATATCCTTGACGTTGTAAGTGCGCCGGGGATCCTCGGGAAGAATGTCGAGCACGCTATCGTCGAGCAGGTAGCGACCCGGAGCATCTTCGCGAACCGGTGGCTTGTGGCGGCAACTGGAGGGGAAGAAACCCAGGTAGTCCTTGATGACCTGGATGCAGGTCATGTCATCCTCGACGGCCATGTCGGCACAGCCGGACTCCTTGGCGTGCAGCCGAGCCCCACCGAGTTGATCCTCGCTGACGTCTTCGCCGACGGCAGCCTTGACCAGGGCAGGTCCCGCCAGGGCCATCGCCGACGTACCCTGGACCATGGGGACAAAGTCGGCCAGGCCGGGGATGTAGGCGGTGCCCGCGTAGCCGGGGCCCATCATCGCCGCAACCTGGGGAATCACCCCGCTCATGGTGACCTGCTCCCGGAACATGTAGCCGGAGTCGGCGAACATCGGGATCTTGTCGAGGTTCTCGGGTCGGGGATCGATGCGGGCTCCCGCCGAGTCCACCAACCAGACCATGGGGATGCGGTTGCGCAGCGCCAACTCCCGCAAGCGGGCAACCTTGCGGCGCCCCACCAGGCCAATGGAGCCGCCCAGCACGGTGTAGTCATAGACCGCGATACAACACATGCGGCCGTCGATCTTGCCCATGCCGGTGACCACACCATCGGCGGCGAGCACAGGCTGTTCGTACTCGCTGCCGTGGATGCCGATCTCGAGGAAGGTGCCCTCGTCGACCAGGGCGGCTACCCGCTCCCGGGCGGTCATCTTGCCACGCTCGTGTTGACGGGCGATGCGCTTCTCGCCGCCCATCTCCAGGGCTCGCCCGCGGCGTTCCTGCAAGTCCTCGATTCGTGCTCTCATTCCCTCGCCGTTGATCATGGCTGACTCCGGGTCAGTAGCTTCGTGGAAGTCCCAGGTCGTGCTCAGAGACGAAGTTCAGAATCATCTCCGCGGTCACCGGTGCAGTGCGCAGCAGGCGCACACTCTCGTAGTAGTAAATCACCCCGTACTCCTCGGAGAAGCCGTAGCCACCGAGAGTCTGAATGGCTCTGTCCACAGCGTGGATTGCCATCTCGCCGGCGGTGTACTTGGCCATGTTGGCAAAGGAGCCGACCTTGCCGGGGTGCATGTCCTGGTCGAAGGCCCAGGCCGCCCGGTAGGTGAGCAGCCTTGCCGCTTCCAGCTCGATCTTGCACTTCGCCAACGGGTGCGAGATCGCCTGGTACTCGCCGATGGGACGCTGCTTGAACAGGGTCCGCTCCTTGGCGTAGTTGACCGCCGTATTCAGGCAGTGCTCGGCCAGGCCACACGCAGAGGCTGCGGCCAGGATCCGCTCCGGGTTCAGCGACGTGAACAGCGCCATCGCGCCCATGTCGTGCTCGCCGATGATGTCCGTAGCAGGCACACGAACGTTTTCCATGTGCACTTCGAACTGGGTCATGCCCTCGATTCCACGAGTCGGAATCGGACTGAGGCTAATGCCCTCGCTCTTCGGATCGACGATAAAGATCGCCATTCCAAAAGCCTTGGGGAGACCCTGAGCATCAATCTCCGCACGCGAAGTCGTGCGGCAGACAAGCACCATGCGGTCGGCGACGTCAGCACCAGTGATGAAAGTCTTCACACCACTGATGAGGTAGTCGTCACCGTCCCGCTTGGCGATCGTCTCTAACCGGAACGCATTGCTACCGGCGTTGGGCTCGGTGATAGCGAAGCAGAACTTCATCTCACCGGTAGCCATCTTCGGCAGGTATTTCTGCTTCATCTCCTCGGTGCCATTACGCAGGATGCACGCTGCATCCATGGCGGTAAGGATCAGCAGCGCATTGCCGAAGCCCTTGCGGGCCAACTGCTCGAGGCCCAGGGTGCAGGCCAACAAGCCCATACCATTGCCACCATACTCCTCGGGTATCACCGCACCCATCAGGCCAGTGCTGCAGATAGCGTCCCAAAGATCCTGCGGAAATTGCTTCTCGACCAGGATGGTCTGGCGAAGCTCCTCGCGCCGCCCGGTAAAGGGCAGGAGGCACTTGTCCATCGCTTCCTGGATCATTACGTGCTCTTCGCTCAGTTCAAAATCGAGACTCATCTCACTCTCCGCTCTCTGGGTGCAGGGCTACTGCTGGCTGGCCGATTGGCCGGGGCTTGAGGGGGAACTACCGGTCGGTCGGGAACAGGCGCTTGTCCTGCAGCTTCATCACGTCAGCAATGTTGCCCTTGACGGTCAGCTGGCCGGTCATGAAGGCCTGCATCGCGTTGACGGAACCAGTGACCATGCCAACCCAGGTGTCGGAGCTGGTGGTGACGGTGGCCGATGCCGTGTCAGCCGAGCCCTCGCTGACGGTGCAGCTGCCGTCGGCGACGCAGATGTACCAGTTGGAGTCGCCGCCGTCGCCGCCCGAGAAGTCGAACTGGATGGTGGCGTTCCAGTCGCCAGCAGCCTCGCCATTGAAGCGCTGGGGGATGGCGTTGAAGATGTCGTTTACGGTGATTGCCATGATGTCTCCTGTGAATGTGTTCCGTCGCAATTTGCAGACAGGACAAAAGTGTAAGGTGACACCTTATACATGACAACAGGAGATTGGAAAACACCTGCCCGAGAAACGAGCCGGCACTTTGCGGATGTGAGCTTGTGGGCTACTTGCTCTCGGCGGCTGGAGCGGCGGTTTTGCCGGCCTTGAGGGCCTGGACGCGGTCGCGCAGACTCTGCACGACGGTGACAGCGGTAGAGACCTGGATCGCCATCTCGAGGGCAGGCTGCTGCTTGAGGATCCCACCCACCAGCGAACCCATCGAGCGCAGGTTGGTGTAGGTCGAGTAGTAAGCCATCGTCGCCTTGCCGCCATGGGCAGGGACAAGCTGCCAGCCTCCGATCGCGTCATCGAAGTCACCCTCGATGAGCTCCCACTCGATCCGGTGCGGCTTCTTGGCGTACTTGCGCAGGGTGTAATCGACCTTGCGGGTGATGATCGAGATCTTGAAGGCAAGGTTGTACTTGACGTCCTTGAAGTTGCCGTCGTCACGAACGACGGTGACTTTCTCGACCTCAGGCATCCACTCGGGGTACTTCGGGTAGTCGGTGATGACGTCCCACACGTATTCTGGCGAAGCCTCTACGAGCACCCCACCGGTGACCAGCTTGAGGCCACCCGCCTTGTGTTCCTCGACCACCACCAGCGGAGAGCCACCCGTCAACTTCTGGATCGCGGCCTGATCCACGTCTGCCGCGTCAAAGGCGAGGCTCGGGGAAGCCGATAGAATCAGGGCGCCGACAAGAAGCAGGCTCAACACGTGCACATTGGGAGTCTTCGCTGACATGCACGGGACCTTACAGTCTGCTCGACAAAAACCAAGCCTCGGCTTGCTTCATGACCTACTGCTCACCGTCGAATCGGGCTACTGTGCTGCGCTGAGACGCCATGAACCTGCTCCGACCATTGCTGTGTTGCCTGCTCGCCAGCGTAGTCCTGCTCGCCAGCGTAGGGGCGACCTCCGTCGCCCTCGCCGAGGACACAGCCTCAACAGAGCAGACCGGAGACGACGACGACTCGGCTCTCAGCGAAGCCACCGACGCTGACGACGACGACTCAGCGACCCGAGACGACGACGACTCGACCAACGGAGACGACGACGACTCGGCCACCGCCGAGCCCACAGGTCCAAAGGCGCCAGCAGGGCCCACAAGCAAGCTCCCGCCAACAACCCTGATCGTCGAAGAAGAGGTGGTCGTCACTGCCACCGGCCAGGAGCGGGTGCTCTCGGACAGTCCGGTTCCGGTGCTGCTGGTACGAAGCGAGGATCTTCGCGAGCACGGCGGGCGAGACCTGGGGGAGGCGCTGCGCCGAGCGCCGGGACTGGCACTCGAGGTCTCAGACTACAGCGATTCGTTCGGCGGTACGGGGCTATCGCTGTCGGGTGCAGAGGCCCGTCACACACTGGTTCTGATTGACGGTCGTCCGGTCGCCGGAGATTCCGGCGGAATCGTCGATCTGGGACAGATCCCCACTGATCTGATCGAGCGAGTGGAGATCGTCGAAGGCCCCATGTCGGCCCTGTACGGCTCGGACGCCATCGGCGGCGTCCTCAACATCATCACGAAAAAGGCCGTAGAGGGAGCCCGAATCGCAGGGCACTCCAGCTACGGTAGCTTCCACGACCAGACCCACGGAATCGAACTCTCGGCCGGCAACGGCGAAGTCGGTGCCGGCCTGAGTGTCAACTACCAGTACTTCGACGGCGTCGCCGATGAGCGATGGCTGGGCTGGCCGCCCGGCGACCAGGGCCCCTACGCTCGCTACCTTGTGCCCCGCTCCCACCAGGTGGGTGGCCACGGCAGCTTCAACGTTCGCAAGGGAGCCTTCCACCTGAACCTGTCGGCACTGGCCGATCACCAGCGCCGACAGGGCGAATCCGCCGAGCTGTACCCCGACCCGGTGGGCACTCTCGTGTACTCCGATCCGCGCGCCCAGACCCGCTTCGTGGGCAACGCACGCGCGGCATTCCAACTCAGCCGGGTGCGCTTCGTAGACCTCGACATCGGCGGCACGCTGTTCCACAGCACGAGCGGTCACGAACAGCAGGCGGGGCCAGACTTTCGCCGCCGCGAGGGACTCGACCACCTGCTGCAGATGCGACTGCGGGCAGCGCTCGACATCGAGACGCTAATGCTGCTGCAAGGTGGACTGGAGTTGTACCGGCAGGACCTCGAGGTTCACAGCGAGAGTTACCAGGGCGAAGACATCGAACCACGCAAGATCACCGAACTCGCCGAGCGCACGGTGCACCGCTTCGAGCCGTACATCCACATCGACTGGTTCGCGACCCCTTGGCTGGAAGTATTGGCGGGCTTCCGGGGCAGTATTCACCAGACCTACGGCTTCCAACCCATCCCGTCGGTCAGTCTCAACTTCAAGCCCTGGAATTTCACCAGGATCCGGATCTCGGCCGGGCGCGGCTACCGGGCGCCCGACCTCAAGGAGCTGTACTACGAGTTCGACCACAGCCACCTCGGCTACCTGGTGCTCGGCAACGAAGATCTGCAGGCTGAAGGTTCCTGGGGTGGCAACCTGAGCATCGAGCAGCGTCGCCTGGGTGGCGCTCTGACCGTACGCCTGGGTGGCTTCGTCAACTACTTCGAGCAGCTCATCGAGCTTCGCCTCGACCCGGCCGCGAGCGAACCCGGGCTGGTGGTCTACCGCTACAACAACCTCGGCCGGGCGATCACCGCAGGAGGCCAGTTTTATATGCTCCTGGACCTGCGCTACCTGGAAGCGAGCGGCACCTATCGCTACCTCTTCAGCCGCGACCTGGAGCGCGGCGGTGACCTGCTCAGCCGCCCCCAGCACAGCGGCTCAGTCTCCGTCGTCGGCAAGATCCCGAAGATCGGCCTGCGCCTGGGAGTTTCCTTTTCGGCCAAGGGCAAGTACCTGAGCGAAGTGCCAAACCTCGAGGGAACCGGGCTGGTCAGCGAGCTCGACTACGTGGTCAGCGAGCCTGTACTCAACCTGTCCTCCCATGTCGCCTGGAAGCCGAAAGCTGCCCTGGAGATCTACGCCAACTTCAGCAATCTTCTCGGCCAGGCACGCGAGCCCGGCGACTACGACCGACTCGAGTCGCCCCTGGGCAGGACCTTCTCGGTCGGGGTCCGCGTCGGCTTCGACAAGCCAAAGGCGAAGGCCGAGAGCAAGGATGAAAATGACCGCGATGCTCACTGAACGAATCACGCTAACCGTCGCACTGCTCGCCGCCCTGGCAAGCGGGTGCGGGCCCATTCCTCCCGGTGACGACGACGACGACCTCCTCGAAACCACCACGCTGGACGTCGATCTCAGTGCCGGCGAGGCCTGGCTGAGCCTGCGCGAAGGCCGAGTCCTCGAGCCTGCTGAAGTGAACGAGGGCAACTGGGATCTGCATGTCGATGGCTGGAACCTGTTCCTCAACGGCGGCGCCAGCGGCTCGGGCAGCGGTGCCGGAATTCCTTTCCGCGATCTCGATCCCGACCTGCAGTTCGAGCAGGTCAACCACGAGCAGGACATCCTGTACTTCCTGTTCCAGGACGACTACGGCTCCGTGCTAAGCAACTGGTGGGCCTATGGCTTGCGCGGCGGCCACAACGTGTACTCGCGCTTCCACCGCTACTGGCTGCACGACGCCGGACGCTGGTGGAAGCTGCAGCTGCTCAGCTACTACCAGCTGGTAGACGGCGCGCCGCAGGCCGCCCACATGGGCTTTCGCTGGCAGGAAGTGATCGAGACCGGCAACGGCGAGTTGCGCGAGCTGGTGGTCGACGCCACCGCCGGCGGAATCTCGGCTGCTCCCGATGACCCCCTCAACCAGTTCAAGTACGTCGACCTCGAGAGCGGCGAGATTACCGACCACGGCGACGACAGCGCGGCGGGGGCCGTGGACTGGCACATCGGCTTTCGGCGCTTCTACATCCGCCTCAACGGTGGCACCAGCGGCACACGCGGCGTCGCCAGCTTCGATGTCGATGCAGACATCGAGGAGACCGACGAGGCCCTGCTCGACATGAGCGCCGAGAACACGCTGGCCGACTTCGAGGCACTGAGCTGGGCCGACCGACCGAACCCGGCGCTGTTGGTGCAAGACCGCATCACCCCCGTCCTGCTGGGCTGGTACCGAGGCAATCCCGGCGCCGGTGCTACGGTCGATCCGATTCCCTTCTTGCTGTCGACCGCCAACGACAGTGACCGCGCCAAGATGCGCGTCACCGCCCTGGTCGATAACAGCCAGGACAGCCCGCTGTCGATCTCGCTGGAATACGCGCTACTGCCTTGACCGGTTCCGTTCAGGCGCTGCCTGAATGCCCTGCTAGCACATCTCAATAGCAACTGGGGTCCGTAGGCTGGCAGCCGCGCTGAGAGAAGCCAGCGACGACATGCACTCCCCCTGGCCGCCACGGCGCGCTAGTGTTCTGCAAGACAGTCCATTGGAGGTCGCCATGAAGCTGAAAACCCTGCCCCACCTGCTCGCGGTGCTCCTGCTGCTCTGCCTTGCTTCCTGCGATCTGAGTCTCGACGACGACGACAGCAGCGGTGACGACGACAGCAGCGGCGACGACGACACCAGCGGTGATGACGACACCAGCGGCGACGACGACGACAGCGGCGACGACGACAGCAGCGGCG
>CAZBDA010000023.1:0-5916 GCA_964490445.1 uncultured Rickettsiales bacterium
GCGGTAGACCCTGCCGTCCTTTCCGAATATGGAATCCAGGAACAGGGGTTCCTCTGGATGAGGGAAGCCGCGCTCGAGGTAGTTTAGTGCGTCCAGTCCGAGTTGGGTCAGGTCATCTCCGCAGTCGCGCTCGAACCAGAAGGTCATGGTCGAACGCACAACACCCATGATGGCGCCGGCCAACACCCGAGCCCAGAGATCACTGTCGGGGCTGTTGCCCGCGCGAGCCGAGAAGGCATCGGCAATGGCGCCCTGCCAATCCTGGTCGATCTCCCGCTCCCGCGACAGCAGGGCAAACGAGGAGCGAATCACTTTCTGCTGAGCCTGAAGTCGCTTCTTGTTCTTGTTGTACTCGGCGCCGAACACCCGTGTCGCGAGCCGCAAGCTCTCGAAGGGGTTCTCGACGTCGCGATTCACCTCCAGGAAGGAGACGAACACCTCGAGCCGCTCTTCGCGATTGGGGAAGACCAACGCCTCCTTGTCGCGGTAGTAGCGAAAGAACGTGCGCTTGCTGATCAGTGCCTCAGCACAGATCTGCTCGATGGTCGTCGCGTCGAACCCCTGCTTATGAAACAGGCGATGAGCGATCTCGAGCACGTTGGCTCTTGCGGCCGCTTTCTTCCGCTCGCGGAGACCTGGTTCGGAGCCTTCTGACGACATAGTTCCTTATCTTGCTGGCGATCGCATGCCATTAAGAGTATACCTGCGCGGCCTTCTGCCACTCAGTGGCA
The DNA here is from genome assembly GCA_964490445.1 of uncultured Rickettsiales bacterium. Classification (GTDB taxonomy): domain Bacteria; phylum Myxococcota_A; class UBA796; order UBA9615; family UBA9615; genus UBA6601. Next base: position 732 of record CAZBDA010000023.1, read on the forward strand.
ATTGCCACTAGGTAGCTACGACAAAAAAGCAGGAACTGCAAGCGATGTCTTCAATACTGAACTCACACGGTTGCTGGCAAAGTGCGACGATCTCCCCCGCCTTCGCCGGAAGTGAGATTGCACTCGCCGCCGAGCGTGTTCGCGAGCCGGCCTTCCTGGTCCAGGATCCGGCCACGGCCGCTCTTGGAGTGGCCCTCGGTGGCGAGGCCATCCCGTCGGATCAGAGCAACGGAATCCCTCACTACCCGCTCCTGGCGGTGTTGCCGCCGCTGTATCCCGAGTGGCTGGGAGACCGTAGCTTCGGCGAGACACACGGCGTGCGCTTCCCGTACGTGTCCGGTGCCATGGCAAACGGCATCGCCACCACGGACATCGTCGTCGCCATGGCGCGGGCTGGCTTTCTGGGTTTCTTCGGCGCCGCCGGCCTCTCTCTGGGACGCGTGGAACAGGCGGTCGCCCTGCTCAAGCAGGAACTCGGCGAGTCGTTGCCCTGGGGCTGCAACCTCATCCACAGCCCCGCGGAGCCAGCCCTCGAGGAAGCCGTCGCCGACCTGTACATCCGAGAGGGTGTGAATCGAGTCTCTGCTGCCGCCTACATGGCGCTGACTCCAGCAGTTGTTCGCTTTGCTCTCAGCGGCATTCGACAGGACGATGAAGGCCGCATCCATCGCAACCGCTACGTGTTCGCCAAGATCTCCCGGCCCGAGGTGGCGCGCCACTTCCTCGAGCCAGCTCCGGCGAACATTCTCGACGACCTGGTGGCGCGGGGCCTGCTGAGCCCCGAAGAGGCTCGCCTGGGAGCGCTGGTGCCGCTGGCCGAAGACATCATCGTCGAATCCGACTCCGGCGGCCACACCGACAACCGCACCCTGGGCACCCTGTTCCCCATCATCCTCGCCCTGCGCGATGAGCTCGCAGCGAAGCACGGCTACAGCCGACCCATCCGATGCGGCGCAGCCGGGGGAATCGGTACTCCCACAGCAGTTGCCGCTGCCTTTTCCATGGGCGCGGCCTTCGTGCTGACGGGCTCCGTCAACCAGAGTTGCTACGAATCCGGACTCGACGAAGACGGCCGCAAGATGCTCGCAGAAGCGGACATCGCCGACGTGATCATGGCGCCCGCTGCTGACATGTTCGAGATGGGCGTTGAGGTACAGGTGTTGCGCCGGGGCACGATGTTCGCAGTCCGTGCCCGCAAGCTGTACGAGTTGTACCGCGCCTACCCCTCCCTGGACGCCATCCCCGAAGAGGAGCGCACACGGGTCGAGAGGCAGATCCTTCGCTCCACGTTCGAAGAGGCCTGGGCGAGCACCCGGGACTTTTGGATGCAAAGAGACCCGACCGAAGTAGAGCGCGCCGAACGCGATCCACACCACAAGATGGCGCTGGTGTTCCGCTCCTACCTGGGGCTAAGCAGCCGCTGGGCCATCGCAGGAGACGCCGACCGGCGCACCGACTACCAGATCTGGTGCGGCCCGGCCATGGGTGCGTTCAATCGCTGGACCCGCGATAGCTTCCTGGCCGATCCCGAAGCACGCAGCGTCGTGCAGGTAGCCCGCAACCTCATGGAGGGGGCCGCCGTGGTCACCCGTTCTCAGCAACTCCGCAGCTACGGCGTACCTGTACCGACGGCTGCTTTTGACTATCGACCTCGGCCACTGGCCTGAGATTCCGAACAACCCTGTTCACAACACCCACTCGAGAGCAGATATGAGCAACACCAATAAGCAAGAACGTCCCAGCATCGCGGTCGTAGGAGTGTCGGCACTGTTCCCCGGCTCTCAGAATGCCACCGGATTCTGGGACGATATTCTCGCCGGACGGGATCTGATCACCGACGTTCCCGAGACCCACTGGCTGCCTGAGGATTACTACGATGCTGATCCGTCGGCACCGGACAAGACCTACGCACGCCGCGGTGGTTTCCTCGGCGAGATCGACTTCGACGCCATGAGTTGGGGCGTGCCGCCCAGCATCATCGAAGCTACCGACACCAGCCAACTGCTGTCTTTGATCGTCGCCGAGCAGGTACTCCGCGATGCCGCTGGCAGCCAGTTCGAAGACATGGACCGTTCGCGCATGTCTGTCATTCTCGGTGTCACCTCGGCCCAGGAACTGCTGGGCACAATGGTCAGCCGTCTGCAGCGACCGATCTGGCAGAAGTCCCTGCGCGAACACGGCATCCCCGAGAGCCAGGTGCAGGACATCTGCCAGCGGATTTCCGATCACTACGTGCCCTGGCAGGAGAGCAGCTTCCCCGGCCTGCTCGGCAACGTGGTCGCCGGTCGCATTGCCAACCGCCTCGACCTCGGAGGCACCAACTGTGTCACCGACGCCGCCTGTGCTTCCACGTTTTCGGCACTGAGCATGGCGGTTCGTGAGCTGTACCTGGGCGACTCCGACCTGGTGATTACCGGCGGGGTCGACACGCTCAACGACATCTTCATGTTCATGTGCTTCAGCAAGACTCCCGCTCTGAGCGCAAGCGGCGACTGCCGGCCATTCTCGGACCAGGCCGACGGCACCATGCTCGGCGAAGGCCTGGGCATGGTCGCACTGAAGCGACTCGCCGACGCCGAACGCGACGGAGACCGGATCTACGCCGTGCTCACCGGAGTCGGCTCCAGTTCGGATGGCCGCTCAAAGAGTGTCTACGCACCGGTCCCCGAAGGGCAGGCCCTGGCCCTGCGCCGAGCCTATGACGTCGCCGGCTACGGACCCGAGACCGTCGAATTGGTCGAGGCACACGGCACCGGCACCAAAGCGGGCGACGCCGCAGAGTTCGGCGGACTGTCCCTGGTGTTCGACACCGAGCAACGCAAAGACCGGCAATGGTGTGCTCTGGGCTCGGTGAAGTCCCAGATCGGCCACACCAAGGCTGCCGCAGGAGCAGCTGGGCTGTTCAAGGCGATCATGGCCCTGCACCACAAGGTGCTGCCGCCGACCATCAAGGTCGACCGGCCCAATCCCAACCTCAAACTGGAAGACTCCCCCTTCCACATCAACACCGAGGCGCGGCCCTGGATTCGCAACAGCGAGTATCCGCGTCGCGCAAGCGTCAGTTCCTTTGGCTTCGGTGGCTCCAACTTCCACATCGCCCTGCAGGAGTACCGCGGCGAAGGAAAGAGTGCCGCCAGGCTCCGCGCCCTGCCCGTCGAGCTGGTCGCATTGTCCGGCAGCAACGGCGCGGCAGTTGCCGACCAGGCCCGCAGCCTGGCGGCGCGAGCGCAGGGCCCGGGCATGCTGCAGCGGATCGCCTGGGAGAGCGCCCAGAGCTATGACGCAGGAGCCGAGGCCCGCCTCGCGGTGGTCGCCACTTCTGGACCCGAGTTGAGCGCCAAGTTGCTGCAGTTCGCGGACATACTCCTCGAGGCGCCGACAAAGCCCTTCGATCGCCCCGATGGTTGTTGCTACTCGGTCGGCAGGGCCGAAGGCGGTGTCGCCTTCCTGTTCCCCGGCCAGGGCAGCCAGTACCTGGGCATGAGCGGCTCGTTGGCCATGGCCTTTGATAGCGCCCGCGGGCCCTGGGACCGTGCTGCTGACCTGCAGCTGGACGAAGACCGGCGGCTCGACCAGGTGGTCTTCCCCATTGCCCGCTTTGACGAAGACAGTCTCGCCGACGACGAGGCGCGCCTGCGCGCCACCGAGTGGGCACAGCCAGCCATCGGCAACACCAGCTTGTCGCTGCTGGCAGTACTCGGCGACCTGGGAATCAAGGCCGAGGCTGTCGCCGGCCACAGCTTCGGCGAAGTGACCGCGCTGCACGCCGCAGGCGTTCTCACCGAGCAGGACCTGCTGCGCGTGGCCCGTCGGCGCGGCGAGTTGATGGCAGCAGCCAGTGAGATCCCCGGCTCCATGAGTGCCGTCTCAGCCAGCATCGAGCAGGTCGAGTCGGTGTTGTCTGACCTGGGCCGCTCCGATGTCGTAGTCGCCAACCACAACGCCCCGACGCAAGTGGTGATTTCCGGCAGCAGCGAGGGCATCGACGCAGCCGAGAGCGCTCTGGTCAGCGAAGGCCTGCGTGCCCGACGCTTGCAGGTAAGCACGGCATTCCACTCGCCGCTGGTAGCCGACAGTTCAGTACCTTTCGCCGAGTTTCTCTCGGATGTGCCTTTTGCCGAATCGACGCTGCCCGCGTGGTCGGGAGAGTCCGCTGCTCAGTACGAAGCGGATGCCGACGAGAAGCGCGAGCGACTCGCCAGGCAGATCGCCCGCCCGGTGCGCTTCGTCGACCTGGCCCGAACCTTGGCAGACAGCGGGATCCACACCTTCATCGAGGTGGGTCCCGGGGCTGTACTGACAGGCTTGGTAGACCAGGCGCTCAAGGGACGAGAGTATCGAGCCGTCGCTCTCGACCGACGCGGACGCTGCGGCATCGAGTCGCTGCTGCGTGGCGTGGCACGCCTGGTCGCTGCCGGAGTCAGCCTCGACCTGTCTGGCTTGTGGAAGGGCTACGGCGAGCCCGACGACTGGTCTGCGCGCAAGCAGCCCAAGCTAGCGGTGCCACTCTCTGGCTCCAACCACGGCAAGCTTTATCCCCCCGCAGGAGGCGCGGCAAGCCTCCCTCCTGCGAACCCTGAGGTGCCCTCCGAGGTCACGGTTGCCGCGAAAGCCGCTGCACCTGCCCCGAGCGCTCCCGCCCCGAAGCTCAGCGCAGAACCTGCACCAACACCGACCCGCCTGCCCGTGGAGAAGCCGATGACTGCACCGAAGAACCCGAACGCCGATCTGCCCGCAGGGTGGCTGGCCGCATGGCAGGAGGCCCAGCGTCAGAACGCTTCGGCCCACACTGCATTCCAGCAGGCAATGGCGCAAAGCCACACCGCCTACCTGCGCTCCATGGAGACCAGCATCGCTGCGCTCGCCGGCTTGGCGGGTCTGCCCGCTGCGCCCGTTTCGGCAGCGACTCCGGTGCTCCAGCCTGCTGCCGAGTTGCCCACCATGCCCGCGGTTGCACTGCAGCCCACAGCGGCTCCCGTCGTGCCCGCGGTGGTCATTCCCAGCGCGGCTGCGGCGGCACCCGCCCTACCCGCCACAGTCCCAGCGATCCCGGCAAGCCAGCCCGCGCCCAGCCCGGTAGCAACCAGTCCGGCTGTCGATTTGCAGGCCTTGATGCTGGCCGTCGTCTCTGAGAAGACCGGCTACCCCGCCGAGATGCTCGAGTTGGAAATGGACCTCGAAGGAG